>CAMZKG010000023.1 GCA_947311105.1 uncultured Saprospiraceae bacterium | reverse complement strand
CAATCATTGTAAGGATGATACAACCAATGTGATAACTTGGCAGCCAGCTCCGTCAGATGTGATTATTGCGCCGAGTACGTTTAATGGATGCATTCCTGCCAATATCTTTTTTGATAATCTATCCACTCCAATAGATTCGTCATATACCTTTGAATGGGATTTTGGGGATGGGCAGGTTGATTCTGTAATGAGTCCGACTCATTTGTTTGAGAATGAAGGGGTTTATTCTATTAGTGTCAAAATTACTTCGCCTATTGGGTGTGAAGCAGAAGATGCTTTTCCTAACTGGATACGGGTATTGCCTAGTCCAGAAGCGATATTTAGTTATTCGCCAGATGAAGTTACGAATTTTAACCCAACGATTCATTTTACGGATGAGTCTATTGATGCGGTACGTTGGTTTTGGAATTTTGATAGTCTTGCGACAACGCAAGAGCAACATCCTACTTATGCTTTTCAGGATACAGGGCAGCATGTTGTGTATTTGAGAGTGGTGCATCCAAGTGGTTGTACGGATACTGCTTCGACGATAATCGATGTTATTCCGGAGATTACCTTCTATATGCCCAATGCCTTTACTCCGAATGAAGACACCAAAAATGACCTATTTCTTGGAAAAGGCTTGTTGGATGGCATCAGTGATTTTAAGATGACGATATGGAATCGATGGGGGGAGCAGGTGTTTGAGACGGATGACCCAAATGTCGGTTGGAATGGCACCAAAAACAATGCGGGCAGGCCTTCACCGCCTGGTGTCTATGTATATGTGGTGAATTATGTGGGCCCAAGGGGAGAGAAGGAGCTTTTGCGGGGATTTGCTACCTTAATACGTTAAAAAACTTTTTTTTTACAAAAAAACCATTACCTTTGCGCATCCGTAGATATACGGGCTAATCATTGACCTATTTAGAAGAAGAGAAAAATGGATTTAATAAACTTCGTGCACGAACAACTCACAGAAAAAAGAGATTTTCCTACCTTTCGTCCAGGAGATCGTCTTGACGTGACATACAAGATAATGGAAGGCGGAAAAGCCATCCGTACACAGACTTTCCGTGGTGATGTCATCCAAATTAATGGAACTGGCGCTACCAAGACTTTTACAGTCAGAAAGTTATCCAATGGAGTAGGGGTAGAAAGAGTGTTTCCTTTCGCTTCTCCTTTATTAGAAGAAATAAAGCTACTAAAGCAAGGTAGAGTAAGAAGAGCTAAGCTTTATTACCTACGTGATTTAGTGGGCAAAAAGGCGCGTATCAAAGAAAAAGCGCACTTTAAAGCCAAATAAGCTAAAGATTTTCATGGCAATTTATTTTTTGAGTCCCGACCGCATCCCTTGTGGTTGGGATTTCTTCGTTGTTTGTGGGGCAACTCTTGATCTTGTAAAAGATTATTTGCTACATTTATTACAACCCTAGTTTTTAGATTAATTCTAGTGCTTGCGCAAAAAATAACAAACGCTGTCTCGCAGTACAATGGGCTTCAGCCCGTTGAAATAAGCCAAGCGAGCAAAGTTTAGTTGGTTGGGGGCAACTTTGATCTTGCAAATTATTATTTGCTACAACCCTAGTTTTTAGATTAATTCTAGTGCTTGCGCAAAAAATAACAAACGCTGTCTCGCAGTACAATGGGCTTCAGCCCGTTGAAATAAGCCAAGCGAGCAAAGGTTAAAGTCCGCTGGTTCGGACTTTTGATTCATAGACCACTCCCTAATTCACCTGGCTCTATTGATGTTTCAATTTTACCGCAAGGGATATATGGGTGTCAAGTGAAAAGCCTAAGTGGAAAGTTGCTTGGGGTAGGAAAATTGGTGAAAGAATAGTTGGGTTATTTCGGAAGAACTGGCTCTAGGCAAAAAAAAGCCACATCGAAACGATGTGGCTTTTTGTATTTTGTGCGATGTCTTGGATTACTTACGCAAGCCAAGCTTAGCGACCAATTCTCTGTATTTGATGATGTCTTTTTTAGCGACATACTTCAAAAATCTCTTTCTCTTACCTACCATATTCAGTAGGGCACGACGACAAGAGTGGTCTTTTTGGTTTTTGTGAAGGTGCTTAGACAATTCGTTGATACGGAAAGTCAAAAGAGCGATTTGAGCTTCAGTAGATCCAGTATTTTTTTCAGTTCCACCAAATTCTGCGAAAATTTCTTTCTTTTTTTCGCCAGTTAAATATTCTGCCATTTTACAAATTTTAAGGTTACCAATTTGAATCACTATCGATCCTTCATTAGCGAGTGCAAAGATAAGGCTTTTTTGGCTTTTATTCTAATTTTTGTTTTATTCTTCCGATACTTCGGTAAGTTTTTTGGCTTTTTAGAGCGAGAAATGCCAAAAATACTACCAAAAAAATCTCACTATCAAAAAAATCAAAGGAAGGCCCCCGCTGGCTTGCGTGCTCCACCCCCAAACAAAACCACTAGTTTGAGCACTCCACCCCCAAATTTGACTAACGCTGGTTCCATTTTTTTTGGATCTTTACCAAATTTGGTCCCGCCAGCGGCCGCCAGCGGGGCACATACACGGTGCGTTCTGTGACATACACTCATGACATACGCGACACTCACCACTCAAAAAACAGGCTCTGTATCCGTAATTAACAGCCACGATCCGCGAATAACCATCTTG
>CAMZKG010000022.1 GCA_947311105.1 uncultured Saprospiraceae bacterium | reverse complement strand
CGACCATTCATGTTGATTAACTTGAAGCTAGGCAGATGCTCATGTCCTGTGAATCCACGATTGGAACTTCTCCAATAAACGTAAGTTACGGGGATATTTTCATATTTCCAAGTATCAGGGTTACGTTTTCTTCCCCATGCGTCGAAATTTTGCTCGTAGAGTGAAGTTCCATACTTATTGGTTAGCTTCACAATAGAGCCTAGATGGTCTGTAAAAGTGTACATTTCTGTACCAAAAGTACCTGAATTGCCAAACCGCTTGACCATCGCAATCATTCGACCACCTACAAAAATATAATGGTCGTACCAATTACCCACCTTTTCACATCCATCTCCAAGGTAGTACTTGGTATTCACTTTGCCGACTTTCCAGAGCAGGCTCAACAATTGAACACTTACATCTCATAGTCTATCGCAAAGAAGCTAAGACAACAATAGCACCAAATAATCCAACCAAGCCTAATATAAAACCTGCTATCGCTAGACCTCGACCACCCAAATTAGGATTCCTTCTAATTCTATCTAAGGCTAGAACACTAAATATCGTGGCCATTAGCCCAAATATAATACCCGCAATAAACAAACTTAACAACCCTATTACAAAACCAGCTATTGCAAAACCATCCGTTACCGTTGCTTCTTTTGCCTCCATGCCTGACCACTCCGAATGCTTTTTAAGCTTCTTCTTCACAAACCGCAGCGCTATCCGTTCCTTTAACTTTAGCTTTCTACCGATTTTTTGCTGCAAAGCCTTTCTATCTAATTCTATCAGGTCATTAGTACCTAATTCAAACAGGGACGTTACTTTGGTTTGAGTCGAAGCGACCATTGCACTCAAATCACTTGAAAAACTTAGGAAAATACCTAGAACTAGGCTGATTACCGTAATGTACTTCATTTTTTACGCTTTTACTGTTTATATCAACATAATAAAATTTCAAAACAAGCTATAAATTACGTCAATATCTAAAAAAATACAGACAGACACTATCTGCATTATTTACTCCACAAAGATATGGAAAAGCCCCTTCCCTTTCAAGGGGAAAAACATATATTTTCCAATCAAAACCATCCATCTTTTGAGTGCAATGAATAAAAAGCAAACAAGAGTTTTCTTCTCAACATCTATCTCTAGCACCTTTAAACCCTTCAATATCAACGCTTTGCGCTACATTAGCAATAATACCAAAAGCCACCCCAAAGCTCCTTCCCCCTATCACTCCTTCACCATTTTTCCAGAATACATCATCTCCCCTTTTTTATTCAGTATGCGATAGGCATAGATACCTTGCGGCAAATGACGGGTAGATATCTCTTCGCTACTACTCACTTTTTGTCGCAAGACAGTCTGCCCTTGCATATCCATCAACTCAAAATCCATCACCTTCGATTCGCCTTGCATATCAAATCGAATGACATCCGATGTGGGATTCGGATAGACTTTTATAGGGGATTTACCGACAGGAATACTGGTCTCCCCTGTGACTAGACCGTCTGGGCCTATTTTTAGGGCATAAAAATTAATCTCATGATAATAATCGGTCACATATCCATATAACAAGCACCCTCCATCCGATGTGGCGATAAGATCAATATAATAATTTCTATTATTATCCATATGATAAACGTGCGAATACAATCGCTCCATATCGGTAGTATATTTGGCACAAAACAGTCCATTGTGATTGCCTGAATACGGCATGGTTTCGCCTGCTACAATGAAAGTAGTATCGGATGATCTTGCCAAGTACTTCTGAAATGGTGATATTATCCAATTTGAATTTGCGGGTATGCTGATGGTATCCCATGTCAATATCTCCAAACTACTATCAGATGCCGTCCCAACAAATACACCATCAAAACCCTCATCAAAATATGGACTTTGGTGAGCACTCTTTACCACAGTAGAAAACATAAAGGTAGAGTCATTAAAATATTCAACATCTAACCCTGTAAAGGGGTTTTTTGTCGTGAAACCCACAGAATGAAGAGCCGTTTTGTTAAACTGCTCATCGGCAAGATACAAAGACTTACCAGCCAACAGGTAGCCTGGCTTCTTCGGTCGCCTTACAATTTCTTGCAACGCAGCATGAGAAAATTCCTTTTCAAAGATTTCACCAGTTTCGGGAATCAACCATCCTATATGTCTAATCCCATCGTCATAAAAGGTATATAATACCGTATCTCCTCCATTCCATGTAAAATCTATTACACTGCTATTATTCGCAAAAGGAATCGGAATTTGCTTTTCGGAAATCAACTCTAAATCCTTGGAATATACCGCTTTTCTAAAATTATAAGTTGTATCCGTATCATAGTGAGCATACTTCCTCCCAATTGTAACATACGAATTAGACTTCTCATAAATCTGAAATATGAATATTTGAGTAGAATCTACGGACTCATACACCACACTGTCTTCTACAATACCTTCTTGATTCAATTTCAATAATATCGTATGCCTTAACCCTCCTCTTCCAGCAAGTAGATAGCCAGAATCGATTTCTAGTGCTGAAGAATAGCTTCCCTTAGGGTAATTCCAACCTACAAATGGGCTTTCCTCCTCAAACTCAAACTGAATCTGCCCAAACCCAATATTCCACTGCAACAATACTAATAAGGAAATTAGTTTTTTCATGGTATTATATTTTTTCGTATAACAAAAACAAAGCGTTGGCTCTCGCCAACACTTTGCTCTATTTTTTTTTGCAAGACTCCTATGGTGTCAAATGTTCCACGGTAGCAATGGCCTCATCTAAATCACCATCATCATGACTCGGCATTCCCCACAAAATAAATACACGCTCAAAAACAAAGTTTGGATAATGCTGGGTAGTAGATATACCCTGTTCTAATTCTAACGCTTGTATATCTACTCGAGCCACCTTATTCCCGACAAAAGTCATATTACCATATCCATGATCGAAACTAAAACCATAATCATCAGCGTGCTCCGCTTGCCAGACGGGGTCTTCAATTGTCGCGATAGTGGCTTCTAATCCAGCGTAATAAAAATTCATCTCATCCATATCAATGTACTTCTGTTCATCATACATAACATTAGTTTCTTCGATTCTATAGAACAAAAAATCTTTAGAATTATCTACGATGTCATTGGGGTCAGGATTAGGCTGTGGAAATCCATCATTAGCCACACCCAAAACAACATCAAAATCGCTAGTCACATCATAAACATACCACCCATAGTAAGGCAGTTCTTCGAAAGGGTGGTCTTCTCTGAAATGGGTATTCAGTGTCGATGTAAATAACTTGGCAGCGTCCTTGTCATCATTTTCATATTCAAAATCTCCTACTTGCTCTAAACCCGCATCATTAAAGACACCGGCCCCACATCTCCATCCTTCATCAAAATACGGAGGAGCCAAAGTAGTCGTTCCAAGCTTCTCTCCAACGGCAGTTTTCACATCCAGCGTGGCTTCGGTAGCCGTTTTGTTGGCAATAACAACATCGACATACACCAATTTTTTATTAGGAAAACTGGCTGCATCCAGATGATCCAATGCTTTTTGACCTACTTCATAATAAGCCGCAAGCATATCGGCATCGCTTACATGTCCATTAGAAATGGGAACGGTGACTACTGACTGGGACTTATCTATATCGTTAAAACGATTATCTGGTCTGGTATAATACATGTTTAAGACGGCTTCCGTCCCAAAAGTGGCTTCTTCGATGGTTAGTGGTTCATCACGCCCACTCACTGAGCTATTAGACTTTGCGGCCTTTAATTTTTCCACAAAATGACCAATCTGCTCCAGATCCTTTTTACGAAGTTCTTCTACTTTTTTATTGACTTCAGCACGGCTGAGAGCCGATTTTTGGGTGGTTTCTTGCTCCTTCTGACAGCTCGTCAACAAGCCCATAAAGGCAAGAGCAAACAAGAAAAATTTAATTGGTTGATACATACTACTAGTTTTTACTGCATTTTCCCGTAAGGGAGCCAACAGTGGTTACAAAATTAATGTTATTCAGTGTCAAAAGCAACTACTTTCGTTTTTTTGTAATCGCTTACACTACAAGTTTTGTTTTTTCAGTTAGTCTCCTTTAACCACATTCAGCTTATACCTTTGGCGACCATCCTGGAGAATGACCCAATAAGTACCTTCCGCCAAATCACTGATATCAAAAGAGCCATCACCATAGCTACGTGTATAGGCCAAAGTACCGTGACTATCGTAAATAAATACTTTGGCATCCTTTGAAATATCACCATTTGCTTGAATACTAAAAATACCATCGTTTGGATTGGGGTACAGAATGATGTCTGTTACTGGGGCAAGCTTCATAGCCGACTGTGGGGCTGGAGGTCCAGAACAATTCAGTTCGACAATAAATTTCTTATTTACCCACTGGTTCACCATTTGCCAAGTACCCGCCCAAAAATTCATCACGGCATAATCATTTGAAGCGCTATTGTCATAGCTCAAGTCCAGCGTAACAGGCTCATTATTAGCCCATTGCCCTACCCCTTCGGTGGCAGCATCATTGTATCCGATAAAGGCCATGTTATTATTCAGGTGGCTTTTCAGAAAGTCATTTTCAGACTGAGAGTTCATGGTAGCAAGATACCCTCCAGCATTTTCTGCCTGTGTCTTGGCCTGCGCCCAGTTGGCGGTAGTATTTGACATATAGTAGCCATGCCCACCAAATTCCCCTAGTTTTGTAAATCCTGCAATATTACCACAGCCACCGCCCTGATCGGCTGTTACGGTAATCGTAAAGCTACAATTCTCCGTATTATTACAATTGTCCGTAGCTTGATAAGAGATGGTTGTCGTGCCAATGGGGTAATTCGCTCCAGATGCTCCCCCAGCTGTTTGGGTAATTGTAACATCTGTATTGACAGAGCAGGTGGTGGTAGCGACTGGAGGATTCCAAGAGACTGAAGCGGAGTTAGTCGTCGTCGTCACATTTATGTTATCAGGGCAAGTAATGGTCAAATCACCCGTCGGGTTATCGTTCCCTGTACAATCATATTCTAAAATAAATTTTCGTGATTGCCAAGGACCAACTAGCTGCCAAGTACCTGCCCAGAAATTCATCAAGCCATAGTCGTTTCCTGCACTATTGCCATAGCCTAAATCCAGCGTAACAGGCTCATTATTAGCCCATTGCATTGTACCTTCCGTCGTGGCATCATTGTATCCGATAAAGACCATTTCATTGCCAAGTTGGCTTTTAAGCCAATCATTTTCCGCTTGGTCATTCATGGTGGCCAAATAGCCATTTTCATTTTCCGCAAGGACTTTGGCATCCACCCATTTGGCTGGATTATCTGACATAAAATAAGCGTGATTATTATATTCGCCTAATTTGGTATAACCAGCAATACTGGTAGGACATTGGTTGGGATCTACGCCTAGATGGTCTTTTCTCCAGATTCTATTGCCAGCATCATCATAGAAAAAATACCGTGTCGTTGATTGACTAGTGGCCAAGTGAACGATAAACAGCAATAAAAATAGGGTAATTAGTGATTTTTTCATCTTATGATTTTTAGATAATCCACCACAAAGTACCGCACCAAAGCACAAAATAACCATTCACATAAAGCATATTGTATTCCAATAAAGAATATACGGTTTGAGAAACCTTGCCAAGCCAAAGCAAGAAAGACAAAAATCCGAAGCAGGTAGATTGAAACTAGGGGTTTCTTAAACCTTGCTAAATTTATGTTGGCTAATCTTTTTTAGCGCCCCCACCAAAGAGTCGCAAAATCCCCTATGCGTTATATTAACCCCTTCCTGTTCCCCTTAGAAGTGGGAATGATATGGAATAGTGAATTTTGCTTAGATTTTTGTTCAATTGTTCAAGCGTGCAATCGTTCAACTGACTAGCCTGATGGAATCCTTACCCCAAAAAATTTCTTTTTGCTTGTCTTTTTTAGCGAAACCCCACCAATGTGCCCCTTTGTTAAGGGGTACTTTAAGGTCAAGCAAAAAGAAATTTTAATTGATGGGTCATTTTTGGCAGCCCGATGGCCGACTCGGAGCGATGAGTAAATTTTCATTTTGTTCGGTTTGAGAAACCTTGCCAAGCCAAAGCAAGAAAGACAAAAATCCGAAGCAGGTAGATTGAAACTAGGGGTTTCTTAAACCTTTGCTAATAATTTTGTTCTTGGCATGGGCAACCTAACTTTCGGTAGAGTCTATCAAATCTTCGACCAAGTAGAGCCATCCTTACCGTCTTTTACTTGAATTTTGAGCTCTGCAAGTGCATCCCGAATTAAGTCGGATGTCGTCCAGTCTTTTTCGGTTCTAGCTTTTTGGCGCATGGTAATCAACAGTTGCATCAGTCCGTCCAAAGTTGTATCATCTTGAGCAGCCTGCTCGGATTCGTTGCGCAATCCAAAAACATCATAGATGAAGCTTTTGTAAAAACCTTTTAATGCATCAAAGGTCGATTCGGATACTTGCGTAAAATCCAGCTGCTTATTCGCTAACTTGTTGATATAAGCCGCCAATTCGTGCAACTTTCCAATCGCAATCGCTGTGTTAAAATCATCGTTCATGCCATCGGTTGTCTCTTGCATTAATTTTTCGATGACGGCATCCGTCTCTGTTTTTGCGGAAGCGAATGAAGTAGAAGATAATTCTTGAAGTAGTTTATTGGCTTCCATCAACTTTTTATACCCTTTTTCGGCAGCTAATAAAGCATCATCACTAATATCTAACGTACTGCGGTAATGCGCCTGTAACATAAAGAAACGCAAAGCCATCGGACTATAACCTTTGGATACATGCGGGCTGTCCCCCGTAAATAATTCGTATGGAGTAATCGAATTGCCATCGCTTTTAGACATCTTTTTGCCGTGCATCAAAAGCATATTGGTATGTAGCCAATACTTGGCGGGGGCTACTCCACAAGAGCCTACATTTTGAGCGATTTCATTTTCGTGATGCGGAAATTTTAAATCATTTCCACCACCATGTATATCAAAATGGTTGCCCAAATACTTGGTACTCATCACCGAACACTCTAGGTGCCAACCTGGAAAACCTATAGACCAAGGAGAATTCCAACGCATCAAATGAGTTGGAGAAGCTTTTATCCAAATCGCAAAATCCGAAGGATGTCTTTTTTCGCTTTGATTTTTTAAGTCGTCTCTCGTTTCGGTCATCAACTCTTCAATAACCCTTCCGGAAAGCTGACCATATACCTTTTTTTCTTTTTGAAATTTAACGGTATCAAAATAGACACTTCCATTTTCGATATAGGCATATCCATTGTCCAAAATCTCTTGAACCATCTCTATTTGCTCGATGATATGCCCCGTAGCTCTAGGCTCTATATTCGGCTCCAATGCATTAAACCGTTGCATCATACTATGAAATCCATTCATATAATGCTGGACAATTTCCATGGGCTCCAACTGCTCCAATCTAGCTCTTTGGGAGATTTTATCTTCGGCATTGGAGTCTGCATCTCCTTCTAGGTGTCCTACATCTGTGATATTTCGGACGTAGCGCACCTTATACCCTAGGTGCATCAAATACCGATAAATCACATCAAAACTCACAAAAGTACGAATATTCCCAAGGTGTACATCGCTATACACCGTCGGACCACAGACATACATCCCTACATGCTCCTGATGGATAGGTTCAAAAACTTCTTTTTTACGCGCTAGGGAGTTGTATAATTTCAAGGACATAGTCAGGCTTTCATTAGATTGGAATTAAAACTTGCGACTGCAAATATAGGACATTTAACGTTTTGCGGGGCGATAAAGTTCCTTGATATTGCTAGACAGACGGCCGTTCGGCTCTAGCATCCAGTAATACGTTTGCTAAACACCCGAATGGCCGTTCGGCTCTAGCGTCCAGTAACACGATTGCTAGACACCCGAACGGCCGTTCGGCTCAACATCCCTCGCTCTAGCGACCAGCAATCAAAACCAAGTAATATCCGTCATAATCGGATAGTGATCAGAAAAAGGGACATGGAGAACTTTATGATTGAGTATTTTGAAGCTATTGGGCACGAGAATATAGTCTATTCGTAGATTCAAAGACATCCCCGGATAAGTCGTACCTGTTCCTTTTCCCCTTTCGGTAAAACTATCTATTTTATTTTCCGAAAGGATATGATAAGTATTGGACAAGGCGGGATCATTAAAATCTCCACAAAACACAACGGGATAAGGGGATTTTTGCGCAAGCTGCTTCACTTCGGTCGCTTGAGCGGTACGCTGCTTGGCAGTCATCCGATACAATGCAAAAATACGCCGAATGCGAGACCAAGTCTTGGGCTTTTTCAAATCTGAATCTTCGGATAGCTTCTGGGTCTCTAGACTAATCGCATTGGACTGTAAATGAAGACTAAAAAATCGAATGGTATCATTTTTAATTTTAATATCCGCCCAAGTATAAGAATTGCCCGACTTATAAAACCGCTGCATATCATACTTCACAATGGAATACCTACTGATGATGGCTGAACCTATGGACACTTTGGAGCTATTCACCGTATGAAAATAATGTAAGGAATCGGCAAGATACTTTGCGACAGTTCGGCTAGTTTCTTGGCACAGCAAAATGTCTGGATTATTGGTCGCCAAAAACTGCTGAAAATCTTTTGCCAATTTATTCTTTTGCCCACGCACCCCCGGCAATCCATGTGTATTATAAGACATCACACGCACTATTGGTTGATTAGGTGCTGCTTGCGCAAAAAAGTTATATCGATAGACCCGTGCAGGCGTCAACCATCCCCAAACCAATATCACCAAGGGAAAAAGAATAGACAACCGTCTATTTTTTCTCTTAAAGAGTAACCGCAATAACCAATAAACGAAGAGTAAAAAATTAGCCCCATACAACCAAGGAAAAACTAAAGCAAAAAAGGCATAAAGCCAATTTTTGGCGGGATCAACATAAGGAGAAGTCAATGCAACCACTGCCATTCCGGCAAGCAAAAGGGTGACAATCAAGTCAGTATGCTTCAATAATTTTTTCATAAGGGGGTCTATGCAACCTTAATTATCGGTTACTAGCTTTGAATAAAAATTCTTTCTCTTCTTTGGATAAACTATCATAACCAGATGCCCTAATCTTATCCAGAATCGCATCCAAATGCTCTTGGAAAGTTTCCTTATCCATGTCTTCGACTTTTACTTTTGGCTTTTGTTTTGATTTTTTTGACCCTGCCGTTTTGACTACCGTAAGGTGTGGAGCGGGTTTACGTCGTTGAGCGCCACCGAAAGGACTTTCCTTTCGGAGAATATTTTTTCGTTTCGATGAATTAAAAAAGTATTTAATACTATCCATCGCCTTATTAAAAGGTGCGCCCCAATCCTGTCCATTACGTATAGAATGAATGTATAAAAACCCAAATAAAAATCCACCCAAATGCCCAAAATGTCCACCAGTATTCATATTGCTCCCTAAGGCCGCAACATCTAAAATCAACAAAACAGCGACGATATATTTTAACTTTACTCGACCTATCAACAAGAGCCGTATTTCATAGTCT
>CAMZKG010000021.1 GCA_947311105.1 uncultured Saprospiraceae bacterium | reverse complement strand
TTGCCTTTGGCGTTCAATTGCCTTCGGCGTTCAATTTGCCTTTGGCGTTCAATTTGCCTTCGGCGTTCAATTTGCCTTTGGCGTTCAATTTGCCTTTGGCGTTCAATTTGTCCGGGTCGACATGCCACGCACGAGTCACTAACGCTAAAAAAGTTCTTTTAAATCTTTGATGCCGACAGGTTTTGCGGACTGAAATCCTTCTGCATATTTAAAACCTGACGGGCGACCTAGGTTTTGGGCTCTAGCCTTGACAAAATCTAAAAATTCTTTTCCAGAAATGGGCGTCTCTGGTTCTTTCGATTCGGGGTCAAAAAACTGAGATTTGTAGGTTAAAATTAGATCCATCTTTTGCTCGATTACTTCCGTAATGTCAACCACAAAACTAGGCGCTAAATAATAATCTTGAATATAATGATACACATTCTTTGGGCGCCATGCCGCTTGCGGTAACCCACGGTAAGAAGTCTCGATTCTAACCAATCCTGCCAAAAAACAGGCATCAGCAATTAACTTGCCCGCTCGACCATGGTCGGGATGGCGGTCAGCAAAGGCATTGGCTAGGACAATATCGGGCTTTGCAAAGCGAATTATTTGGATGATTTCGAGTAAGTTGGCTTTATTGTGCTCAAAAAAACCATCCGCCATGTTGAGTTGTATCCGAAATTTGGCGGGAAACAACTGAGCGGCCGCCATCGCTTCTTGGGTTCTAATCGTGGCATTGCCCCGAGAGCCCAGCTCGCCCCGAGTTAAATCCAACAACCCAATAGTGTCTCCTTTTTTGATTTGTTGAAGGAGCGTGCCACTACAGCCTAATTCTACATCGTCAGGATGCACCCCAATGGCCAATATATTTACTTTGTTTTGCATAGTGTCTCAAACATCGGTACAGTGAAATGGTTTTTAGTAATCAGTAACTCGATTGCATTCTAAAACAATTGCAACATTTTTCCAATATTTTCAGTACCTTTGCAGGGAAAATAAGGAAGAACAGTATAAAAGGGGAAGTGCTCCTTTGTGAACAGACAAAAAGTCTGCTCCATGATTGGAAAAAACCAATCGCTTTTTAACAGCTCATCTACTTCGTTTTACTCTTTCCTTTTAGTTTAATTTACCGCCTTTTTGCGAAAGCAGAAAAATAGGCGCGTATGAATCAAAAAATTTATTAATAATGGGTAAACAAACACCTACAACCGTTTCATTCAACTTGCCTGATGGTAGAGAAGTGATTATTGAAACAGGAAAGCTAGCCACTCAAGCAGACGGCTCTGTTGTCGTAAGATGTGGCGATACCATGCTGTTTTGTTCAGCGGTATCCGCTCATGAGCCTAGACCAGGCACCAATTTTTTCCCACTTTCTGTGGATTATCAAGAAAAATTTGCGGCAGCAGGTCGTATTCCAGGCAACTTCTTTAGAAGAGAAGCGCGTTTGAGCGAAGATGAAATTTTGACTTGTCGTATCGTGGATAGAGCGATTCGACCTTTTTTTCCGGAAGGATACCAAAATGATACACAAATCATCATCAACTTGATCTCCGCCGATAAGGAGACTATGCCTAATGCTTTTGCGGCATTGGCGGCTTCTGCGGCTATTGCGGTGTCTGATATTCCGATGACAGAAATGTTGTCTGAAGTACAAGTCGCCAAAATTGGGGATGATTGGGTCGTACAACCGACTCGCTCTCAATTAAAAGACGCAACAGTAGATTTAATCATTGGAGCAACGATGGATAATCTTTGCATGGTCGAAGGAGAAGCCAATGAATGCTCTGAGCAAGATTTGATTGATGGGATTAAGGTCGCTCATGATGCAATTAAAACCATGATTAAAGCGCAGCAAGAATTAGCGGCTTTGGTAGGGGATAAAGCCATCAAACGGGAAGTGAAGCCTGCAGATGAGAATCCAGAGTTGTTGGAATATGTCAAGTCTGTAGTGACTGCTCCGATTGATGAGTTGGCACGACGCCCAACGGGTAAAAAAGAGCGTTATGCTAAATTAGACGAAATTAAAGCTAACTTTAAGGAGCAGCTCCTTGCGGATAAAGGCGAAGAATTTGTCGAAGAATTTGGGTCGATGGCGTCACGTTATTATGATAAAGTGAAGAAAGCAACCATTCGTAGTGTTATTTTAGACGATAATATTCGTTTGGATGGTCGTGCGATGGATGAAGTGCGTCCGATATGGTGTGAAGTGGATTATTTGCCATCTGTGCATGCTTCCGCAATCTTTAACCGTGGAGAGACTCAATCTTTGGTTTCTTTGACTTTGGGTACCAAGCGGGATGAGATGATGATTGATAATGCGTTGGATTTTCACACACGTGATTTTTTCTTGCATTATAACTTTCCTGCGTACTCTGTGGGTGAAGTGCGTCCGATGCGTGGACCAGGTCGTAGAGAAATCGGGCATGCTAATTTGGCCGGAAGGTCACTATTAAAGGTTATGCCTAAGGATTTTCCTTATACGACTCGTATTGTTTCGGACATTATGGAGTCTAACGGTTCTTCGTCTATGGCGACGGTATGCGGTGGCTCATTGGCGTTGTTGAGTGGTGGAGTGCCGATTTCTGGCCCTGTATCAGGTATTGCGATGGGTATGGTCTCTGAAGCGGGTAAGAATGTTATTTTGACAGATATCTTAGGCGATGAAGATCACCTAGGCGATATGGATTTTAAGGTGACAGGTACCGCCAAAGGTATTACAGCGGTTCAGATGGACATCAAGATAGATGGATTGTCTTATGATTTGTTGAATGAAGCTTTGGAACAAGCGCGTAAAGGTCGTTTGCATATCCTTGCGGAAATGAATAAGGTCATCGATGCCCCAAGAACAGACATTAGCCCTACTGCTCCAAGAGTATTAGAAATGCGCATAGATAAGAGCTTTATTGGGCCAGTAATTGGTCCTGGCGGAAAAGTTATCCAAGAAATTCAGAAAGAAAGTGGTGCGACCATCTCTATCGAAGAAGATGAAACGCATGGTGTCGTGAGTATTTTTGCTCCTGACCAAGCTTCTTTGGATGCCGCTAAGGGTAGAATTGACATGATTGCCTTCACTCCTTCTGTGGGTGACGTGTATGATTCTGTTGTTGCGACGGTGATGCCTTACGGTGTTTTTGTAGATTTTAAAGGAACAAGTGGATTGGTTCACATTTCTGAGATTTCTACGAAGCGTATCGAAAAAATTGATGAAGTACTAAAAGTCGGCGACAAATTAAAAGTCAAGATTATTGGTAAAGACTTCAAGACAGGCAAGTTACGTCTTTCCCGCAAGGCTTTGATGCTAGAAAAGAAAGATTCTGAATAAAAATATGTCTTTTGGCAGACCCACTTTGGCATGATTTAAATGTTAAATAAGTGACTTTTTGCCAAAAAACTTGGAATAATATTTGCATTTTAGAAAAAACCGGATTTAACAATTCGGTTTTTTCTTGTTTTTAATAACTTCCCTTTATTATTTTTGTACTTTTGCTTAGAATTGTTTTCAGTGACATGAAAGCCTAGAGTAGCGTGTGCCATTCAGCCAAACAAGACTGATTATTTGTCCCTTGCGGGAAAAATGTCTCTTGTATTTACGGTAAATGTTTCATTTTCTCTAAACTTTTTGTTAACGTAAGCAATCTACGGCAACTTTTTGCCTACTTCATACGTCTGTATAGGTAGGAATAATGCTTTTTTTTCACTCAACCCCTGAGTTTCTATTGTTTAATGGAAAAAATTACTGAGTTCTAGGAATAACTTTGTAATCAAACTCAAACTACTGAATATGCGCCAATTAAAAATTACAAACAAAATCACTAACAGAGAAAGCGTCTCTCTTGACAAGTATCTTACAGATATTGGAAAGATTGATTTGCTGATCCCTGACGAAGAAGCGGAATTAGCCCGCCGAATTCGGGAAGGGGACAAAATGGCTCTGGAGAGATTGACTAAAGGGAATCTGCGTTTTGTGGTCTCTGTTGCCAAGCAGTACCAAAATCAAGGCCTAGCCTTAAGTGACCTAATCAATGAAGGAAACATGGGGCTTATCAAAGCCGCCAAACGTTTTGATGAAACCAAAGGTTTTAAGTTTATTTCTTATGCCGTTTGGTGGATTCGTCAATCTATCCTGCAAGCCATTGTCGAGCAATCTCGTCTAGTAAGGATTCCACTCAATAAAGGTGGATCTTACAACAAATTAAACGCTGCTTTTACTTCTTTTGTACAGGAGTTTGAGCGCGAACCTAGTCATGAAGAGCTAGCCGACTTGATGGGCTTGACCGTCAAAGACATTCGTAACATGCTTCGCGGAAGTATTCGTCACGTAAGTTTTGATGCGCCTATTGGACACTCCGATGAGAGTGATTCTACCATGTTGGATGTTTTTGTGACAAAAGATCCTGGTGGGGCTCCCGATGCTGATTTGTTGGGGCAATCACTAAAAGAAGAAGTGGCCAATGGCTTAGCTAAGCTTTCAACTAGAGAAGTAGAAGTAATTTCTGCTTATTATGGTCTGAATGGTCATAAGTCTCTTACTCTTGAAGAAATTGGCGAATTATACGGGCTCACTAGAGAGCGTGTGCGCCAAATTAAAGAGAGAGCCATCCGTAGATTACGTAAATCAACTAACCGCAATGATCTTAGATCTTATCTAGGATAGAGTTTTGGTTAAAAATTTAGAAGCCGCCTTCCCTTGGGATGGTGGCTTTTTTTTTCCGTCTGCTAAAGCAGACGGTAATAAGCAGACGGTAATAAGCAGACGGTAATAAGCAGACGGTAAAGCCGTAATCGTATAAGGGGGCTATTTTGGATTTATTTTTGCTGGTGGATAGGCTATGGGTTCTTTGAAGCCTTTTATTCTGATTTTGTAATTGTTTAGATATGACAAGGATGTTTAAAATTCATGTTTTCTCCCTTTTTGTATTGGTTTTTTTCCCAATCCTACTACAAGGTCAATGGACGCAAATTGGCGAAACCTTTGACGGCTCACACGTTGGCTCTAGTCCAGTAAATGTAAGTGCTGATGGCCATATAGCCGCTGTTGGGGCTATTGGTAACGATAGCATTAAAGGAATGGTTAAAGTCTATGAAAGAGTGGCTTCTAATTGGGTTCAACTAGGACAGGCCATAGTAGCGGATACGTTGGGCGAGCGACTTGGGTGTGCCATAAGCTTAAGTGCTAACGGGACAATATTGGCAGTAGGTGCAAAGTATAGTGGAGACAATAATGATAGAGCAGGGAAGGTGAGTGTTTACTCTTTGGACGATGGTGTATGGACGCTATTAGGGAATGAGATTAAAGGTGAAAATTACAACTATTTGGGGAATGCTGTTGATTTGAGTGCTGATGGTTCAGTTTTGGTGGTAGGTGTTGTAAATCATAGTTTTGGATATGGGCTGGTGAGAGTTTACCAATTCGATGGGACATGGATACAGGTCGGGCAGGATATTGAGGGAGAAGAGTATGGAGAGCATACTGGTAGCGCAGTAGCCATTAGTGCCGATGGCTCTATAATTGCAGTAGGTGCAGACAAAAAAAGTGATGCTGGTTTATGGTCTGGTCAGGTTAGGCTTTATCAAAATGTGGATGGAAGCTGGGTGCAGATGGGGCAGAATTTGAATGGGGATATGCCTAGTGACTATTTTGGAGGAGTAGTGAGTCTAAACCATGCGGGAAATAGGGTCGCTATCGGTGCGAAATATAATGATACTAACGGGCATAGTCGAGGTATTGTTCGAGTTTTTCAATATGATGGAAGTACTTGGGTGCAGGTTGGGGCAGATATCATCGGGGACAGTAATGGCGATGAGTCGGGTTGGTCGGCTAGTTTGTCGGCTGACGGATCCGTTGTCGCTATCGGCGCAATAGGAAATGATGATGGGGCTACAAACGCTGGACAGGTTAAAGTTTTTCAATTGGATAATGGCAATTGGCTACAAGTGGGGCAAAGTATGGTGGGGGAGAAGCAGGGTGAATTATTTGGGGCAACGGTAGATTTGAGTGCTGATGGCTCTGTTTTGATAGCAGGCTCTTATCGGAGTGGCTATACTATTGACCGTGGCTTTGCAAAGGCTTATGAAAATCCAATTTTAGTAAATATGAATGAAGTGCGCTTAAAAGATGATATAGTCGTATTTCCTAATCCTACAACCGATAAAATTTGGCTGAATTTCAGTGAGTTGCAAGCAACTAGTGTGACTTTGTACGATAGGTTAGGGCGGAAGATTTTATCTAAAGACATTGTAAAAGATAAAGATCTAATGCAAATCAAGATGTCAGATATGAAGCCTGGCATGTATTGGTTGAGCGTGCAAGCAGAGGAGAATTTTTATATCAAAGTGGTAAAAGAATAGGAGCAACTCTTTGGGGTGAGCAAAGCGGTCAATTGGGTTGACTACTACAAATTATCCGCTCCAATTCTAATCGGTCCCGCTCACTTCCCCGAAAATTAGGTATCATGTGATGTGCTTCCATATAATCAGGCAAACGTTTGTTTCTTAGGTTGACGATCTTATCGAGTAACTCTTGGTCGCTCAAGTGGCGAAGTAGTGGGCGTGTGAATTTTTTGACAATGAGCCGCTGAAAAAGTACGCCAACAGGTACGTTTAAGAAGATGACTTTTCCTTTATTCAGAATCCATTTTCTGGCGATGGGATTAGAAAAAGAACCGCCACCTAGCGAAAAAATGATGTTTTGTCGGTCGTTGTCAGTGTGTGCTATGAGCGTGTCTAATTCTAATTTTCGGAAGGCTTTTTCGCCTAGTTTTTCGTATATTTCATTGATAGTCAGCCCATTAGACTCTTCTTCGATAAGGTGGTCTAGGTCATAGAAGTCATAACCAAGGCGTTTTGCCATGATTCTTCCATTTTTTGTTTTGCCACTTGCCATGAAGCCTGTTAGAAAAATATACATGATTGAAAAATTATATGTTTGACAAAAAATTGGGCATTGGGATTTATTTTTTGCTGACCAGTGGTAAGGCATCCTTCACCGTATTCACGGGAAATTTGCACACTCGGTTTTGGCAGACATAAATCCTAGTTTCGCCATCCACCAAACGGTCTTGCAAAAGCGACATATTTCCTTCTTGTTGCCCACCAACATAGATGACATTGGGCAAATAATGATGAGCCATTTCATCTCTTAATAGGTGGGCATCTTTGCCGATGATGGCCACTTCGTAGGGTGGATTGGCCATTTCGCTGTAAAGCGACAACCAATTGGCATAAAAGAATGGTTGGTCAGAATTGATGAATGCGCCAGACATATTTTGAATCATTTTTGCGCTGAGCTTGGTGTAATTTTCGGTGTCATAATAATGACCTAGTTTCCACAAAACCCAACCCATGACCGAATTGGAAGCAGGAATCACATTGTCCGATAGCTCTTTTTTGCGAGTCACCAAAGGCGGATCAATATCAGATGTATAAAAGAAAAGCCCTGTGCTGGGGTCATAGTGATGCTGATAGGCAAAGTCGGTTAATCGTTTGGCTTTTTCCATCCATTGCTCATCAAAAGTCGCTTCATACAACCTCATGAAGGCCCAGGCAGTCAAAGCATAGTCGTCCAAAAAGGCATTGATAGACGCTTTGCCATTTTTAAAATTACGCATAAGTTTTCCGTCCTTGTCCATCATTTTTTTCGCAAGGAAATGGGCATTTTTTAGTGCCATCTCAAGGTGGTGCGGCTCGTTAAAAGCTAGATATGCATCTACATATCCTTTGAGTATAAGTGCATTCCAGGAAGTGAGAATTTTATCATCGAGTCCTGGGCGAATGCGCGAAGACCTTGCGGTAAATAGCTGATTCTTAGCTTGTTGTAGCATTTTTTTTGCTTGCGCCAAATCTAAACCTTGCTTTTTGGCTATTTGCGCAAGCGACTTGTTTATGTGTAAAATATTATTTCCGTGCTCCCAATTTCCTTTTTCCGTAAGGTTATAATATTCCTTGATTAATTTGAAGCTCTTATCATCTAATATTTCTTTGACTTCTGCCAGTGTCCATACATAAAATTTCCCTTCTTCTCCATCCGAATCCGCATCCAACGAAGAGTAGAATCCCCCGCTTTTGTCCAATAATTCTCTTTCGACAAATGCCAAGGTTTTGTCCACTACATTTTTGTATTGCGGATTTTGGGTCACTTTCCAGGCGTTGGCGTAAAGGGAAACGAGTTGTCCATTGTCATAGAGCATTTTTTCAAAGTGGGGTGCCAACCAATCGGGGTCGGTCGAGTACCTAGAAAATCCGCCACCTAATTGGTCAAAAATGCCCCCCCGAGCCATATTGTCTAAAGTGACATCGACTGCTTCCAAAGCTTTTTTATTTCCCGTAAGGGCATATTGCGAAAGCAGGTATTCATAATTAACAGGCATCGGAAATTTCATGCGTCCATTTTTGCCCCCTTTTTTGAAGTCGATAATTTGCAATAAATTTCTGGTTGCGGTTGTCAAGTCCGCAGGTTTGGCGGTAATCATTTCATTGGAGATAGGGACTTGATCGACTTGCTGCATCCCTTGACTGATTTGTTTGGCGGACTCTTCGATTTTGTTGGGTTCATTATTTTTCATATCCCTAAAAAAGGTCAGCACTTCCATCCAATTGTCTTTGGGAAAGTAGGTACCTGCCCAAAAAGGACGAGCATCAGGTGTGGCAAATGCATTCAAAGGCCACCCACAACTGCCCCTTCCCGAAAGGTGACAAGCCGACATATATACATCATCAATATCGGGGCGCTCTTCTCTATCCACTTTGATACAAACGAAGTTATCATTCATCATTTTGGCGACGGTAGAATCTTCAAAAGACTCATGTTCCATGACGTGGCACCAGTGACAAGCCGCATATCCAATGCTGATAATCAACAGTTTATCTTCTTTTTTTGCTTTTGCCAAGGCTTCGGGGCCCCATGGGTACCAGTTGACTGGGTTGTGTGCATGTTGGAGAAGGTAGGGGCTTGATTCGTGGATTAGATGGTTGGTATGTTTGTAGTGTTCCATGTTCGTTTCATGATTTTTTGGGGGTGTGTGCTGGGAGGCACATCTTTCGGCTGTGAGTAAGAAAAATGCGAAAAGTAGGAAGAGTGTATTTTTCATTATCCGATTTATTTTCATTGGTAACAGAATTTTTAATATCTTGTTGCATTATTTGGAGACTACAATGGACTAAAAAATGAAAAAGAATAAGAGATTATTGGCTTTAGATGTGTTTCGTGGCGCCACGATGATGTTGATGATATTAGTGAATACACCTGGGAGCTGGTCGTATGTATATCCGCCATTTCAACATGCAGAGTGGCATGGATTCACTTTGACGGATTTAGTATTTCCATTTTTTATGTGGATTGTGGGGGTGTCGATGTATTTGTCGATGCATGCGCAGAAAGCCAAACAGCCCGCATCACGATTGCGGCGGCTTTGGAAACGAGCATTCAAAATTTTTATGATAGGTACTTTGTTGCGGGCATTTCCTTTTGTGGGATTGGCGTTGGGTAAATTCCGAATTTTTGGGGTCTTACAAAGAATCGGTTTGGCGTATGGGATTGCGGGGACGATGGTCATGAAGCTTTCGCAAAAACAGCTAATTATTAGCTCGATAATTATTTTATTTGGGTATTGGGGCGTATTGCTTTTCTTTGGGGGCGCCGATCCATTTAGCATAGAAGAGAATGCCGCTAGATTATTGGATATCAAGGTGTTAGGAGAAGGTCACATGTGGCATGGACATGGTTTAGCTTTTGATCCCGAAGGAATTTTGAGTACATTCCCTTCGGTGGTGACGATATTATTGGGATATTTTTCCGCAAGGCTAATCAAGCATGAAAAAGACCTACAAGAAGCGATTAAAAAGATGTTAAAATATGGTGTAATTAGCCTTGGGCTAGGATTATTATGGGGGCAGGTATTTCCTATAAATAAGGCGCTTTGGACAAGTTCTTATGTATTGGTGACCGCTGGAATCGCTAGTTTAGTTCTGGCATTTTTGCTTTGGGTGATAGATGTGCGTGGCTTGCGCAAATGGACTACGCCTTTTCAGGTCTTTGGTAAAAATGCGATTTTAGGATTTGCCCTTTCAGGGTTGATTGTGAAAACCTTGCTGAAAGTAAAATGGGTGGATGCCGCTGGCGCAAAATGGAATGGGTATTCATGGGTCTTTAAGAAAGGGTTTGCTCCAATCTTTGGGAATATGAATGGCTCTTTGTTATTTGGGGTGACTACGGTGGGCATTGTTGGATTTGTCTTGTGGTTGTTCTGGCGAAAAGGTGTGTTTTTGAAGGTTTGAGCGCTTTTAGTCTTTGGTGCGCTCCTTCGTCGCTGTTGGTCTTTGGGACGGGCTGCGCCCTTTTGGTGCTGCCGCAGCGGCATACATGTACGACGTGTTCATCTCTCTCAACTCCATCAACTCTCAACCAGCGAAGCCCGTAGGGCAAGCGCTCAACCAGAGAGCAAAGCGAGCGTCTCAACCAGAGAGCGAAGCGAACGACTCAACCAACGAGCAAAGCGAGTGACTCAACCAGCGAAGCCCGTAGGGCAAGCGCTCAACCAGTGAGCGAAGCGAACATCTCAACCAACGAGCGAAGCGAGTGACTCAACCAGCGAAGCCCGTAGGGC
>CAMZKG010000020.1 GCA_947311105.1 uncultured Saprospiraceae bacterium | reverse complement strand
TATTGTCTAGGATGGGTTTGTCGTACTCGTCAATTAGGATGACTACTTTTTTGTTGTATTTTTCGTAGGCCTTTTTAATTAAATCCTTAAAACATTCCTTAGGGCTATCAAAATCACTTTCAAAGCCTAAGTCACCTTCGACGTCCTTAAGAATCCATCGCAAGTGATGATTTAATTTATCTACATCTTTATTCACGCCAGCCCCAAGACTCACCCTTAGTACAGGATACTTATCATCCCAGTCCCACTTATCATAGATATAAAGCCCCTTAAAAAGCTCTTTATTATTGCCTTCAAAAATCTCCTTTAGCGTATCCAAAAATAGGCTTTTGCCAAAACGACGGGGACGGGAGAGAAAATAGTATCGCCCTTTGGTGATGATTTTATATGCGATTTCTGTTTTGTCCACATAGACAAAGTCTTCTAATATAATATCTCGAAATGTCTGTATCCCAATGGGCAATTTCTTCATTATTGGCGCTATTTAGAGACAAAGATACGAAAAATTCAGCATCTGGGAATAATAACCCGATTGCTGTATAGACGAACGGGCGTTCGGCTCTACCCGCATTCTGTAACGTGATTGACAGACAGCCGAACGGTCGTTCGGCTCTACCTCCCGCATCCAATAAAAAAACATTCTAAATTTGCTCTTAAAAAAGAATATTTTCTTATCTTGCGTCACTTTTGGATGAATTTCCAATTTTTTCACAGAAAATGAGATATGAAAATACATAAGGAAGGGTTTGCAACGATTGTTCTTGGTTTAACCGCACTTTCGCTGATTACTTGGCTTTCATTTAGCCGTTTACCCTACAATACTGCCATGGCATTTGGGTTAGCTTGCTTGGTTATAGCCATTATTATTGTTCGTTTTTTCAGACATCCAACCCGTATTCCTGCTATCATGGAAGACAATTTGGTCTATGCGCCTGCGGATGGAAAGGTCGTAGTCATTGAAGAAGTCGAGCTCGAAGAGTTTGATGAAAAAAAACTACAAGTATCCATCTTTATGTCCCCTTTCAATGTCCATGTCAACTGGAGCCCTGTAAATGGTACCGTCAGCAATCGTGATTACTATCCTGGTCGCCACCTTCCTGCTTGGCATCCAAAATCATCTAGCGACAACGAACGAATGCGTGTCATCGTCCAAACCGATAATGCGGAAGTAATCATCCAACAAATTGCGGGCATCATGGCACGACGTATCCGCAACTACCTGAATGTAGGTGAAGTTGTCCAACAAGGCACCGAACTAGGCTTTATCAAGCTTGGCTCAAGAGTTGACATTTTCCTACCTTTGGACGCCAAAATCAAAGTCAAGATAGGTGACAAGGTTAAAGGCATTGGGACTGTAATTGCAGAGATCTAAGGCATCCTTAAACGCTTAATCGCAAAAGAGCCAAGCCTTGACCACACCACACAACCATAAGAAATGACTCTTTCATCAAAGCTATCCAACCAAAAAACGTCCATCTTTTCCGTCATGTCATCCATGGCTGGTGAAGAAAACGCACTCAATTTATCGCAAGGATTCCCAGACTTTGACATTGATACCCAACTGATTGAGTTCCTGCACGAAGCGATGGTCAATGGGCTCAACCAATACGCCCCAATGGCAGGACTTCCTGAGCTTCGCGAACAAATTGCCCGCAAAACAGAAAAATTACACGGTAAAACCTATGACGTAAATGACGAAATAACCGTCGTCCCTGGAGCAACTTTAGGGATTTTTGCGGTTATTTCGGCAGTTGTTCAACAAGGTGATGAAGTCATTATTTTTGACCCTGCCTATGACTCCTACCAGCCTTCTATTGAGCTCAATGGCGGCAAAGCCATCCAAATTCCTTTATCCTTCCCCAACTTTTCTATTGATTGGAACCGAGTAAAAGACGCCATTTCCGAAAGAACAAAACTAATCATCATCAATTCGCCACACAACCCTTCGGGGGCGATTTTACATCAAAATGACCTGGACGCCTTACGCGAAATTGTCCAAAACACCAATATTTTCATACTCAGTGATGAAGTATATGAGCATATTATTTTTGATAGGCACGAGCATTTGAGTCTAGCCAAAGATGCCATCCTTTCCGAAAGGACTTTTATTACGTCTTCTTTTGGTAAGACGTATCACACGACAGGCTGGAAAATGGGCTATGTGCTTGCGCCAAAAAAATTGACGAAAGTCCTTCGAGAAGGCTACCAATTTATGGCATTTAGCGCACACACTCCCACGCAATACGCTTTCGCAAAAATGCTTAAAGACGAATCATCTTATCTTAATTTGGGCAAATTCTATCAGGACAAACGAGATTTATTTAGGGAGCTTGTCAAAGATTCTAGGTTTGACATCCTACCGACACATGGTTCTTATTTTCAATTATTAAGCTTTCGCAAAATCTCCCAAGAACGCGATATGGATTTTGCCGAAAGGCTCACCCGAAAACATAAAATAGCATCCATTCCCATCTCCGTTTTTTACAAAGACAATACAGACCACCAAGTATTGCGTTTTTGTTTTGCCAAAAGAAATGAAACCCTAATTAAAGCTGCCGAAATCTTATGCAAAATCTAACCGTCTCCATCATCCAAAAGGATTTGGTCTGGGAAAACCCAACCGCCAATCGGGAAGCACTTGAAGCCATGATGCTTGCCAATACCCAACCTGCAGATTTAATTGTCCTGCCCGAAATGTTTACGACGGGCTTCTCCATGAGACCTGAATTATTTGCAGAAAAAACAGATGGAATTACAAGCAAATGGCTGCAAAATCTAGCTAACAAAACCAATAAAACCATCACAGGAAGCATCATCATCAAAGAAAATAAAAACTATTACAACCGACTTCTCTGGGTCTCTCCCACTCATCCCGTTCAGTCTTACGACAAACGCCACCTTTTTTCCTACGGGAAAGAAAACTTACACTACACCGCCGGAAAAAGTATCCTAGAAACAAAAATAAACAACTGGAAAATCAGACCACTCATCTGCTATGACCTGCGCTTTCCTGTATGGAGTAGAAATACTACGAACTATGATGTTTTGATTTATGTTGCCAATTGGCCAGAGCGTCGTATCGAACATTGGCGCACCCTGTTAATCGCTAGAGCCATTGAAAATCAATGCTTTGTGATTGCAGCCAACCGCGTTGGCACCGATGGAAATGGAATTTATCATAACGGAAACTCCATGATTATTTCACCGAAAGGTCAAGTCCTACTTGAAGTTACGGATTGTGAATGCATGGAATCAATAACCCTATTTCACAATAATTTAGACCAATACCGGAGTGCGTTTCCTGCGCTGAAAGATAGAACAATATAGCTTCCGACTAAATAGATTATTTAAGTTTTGGTACCTAAGTTTAACGAAATTGAGATAGATTGGATTTAGGCATGCTTTTTATTTTGTGCAATTGTTGAGCTTACTCCGAAAAGTCGTTGCAGTCTCTAACTAAGGAATGGAGCAAAACTTTATTTAGCGAAGGTTTAAGAAACCACTAGTTTCAACTATCTTCTTGGTATTTTTATCGTTAGGGCTTTGGCTTACCAAGGTTTCTCAAACCATTCAACTGACACCAGCCTAAAGTATTTGTTAAAATAGGAGCCTACAGATGATATATCACCAAAATAAAAATACAACATTTTAGAAAGCACCCACGCACTTTCCTTACAATTCCCCTATATTTGTCTTCGTAACTTAAGAACAAAACCAATGAAAAATTTATTCCACAAGGAATTAGTCCAATTTTGCGAAAGCCTAAATAATGAATTTGACTTAATTTCAGATGCCCGAAAAGAATCCTTACGACAACTATCTGCCTATATCGTCGGCAAACGAAGACTAGGGGCGCCGGCAAGAGTAACCGTCATCTGTACCCACAACTCCAGAAGAAGCCACTTAGCCAAAGCGTGGTTGCAAATCGCCGCTCACTGGCACGCTATCTACAATTTTGAAAGCTACTCCGGGGGCACGAAAGCCACCGCTTTTCATGAAAATGCCGTAAATGCGCTTGCTCGTTCGGGAATCGAACTTATCAGGGCCGAAAATGGCAATAACCCCGTTTATTTGATGCGTTTTGGCGCCACACTTCCCGGTATGGCGATGTATTCTAAGCATTATGAAGACACCCCAAACCCAATGGACAGTTTTTGTGCGCTAATCGTTTGTAATGAAGCCGAAAAAGCTTGCCCTACCGTAATCGGTGCCGAAGCCAGAATTGTCATTCCTTACCAAGATCCCAAAGATTTTGATGGCACCCCACAAGCCGCCCAAGAATATGATGAACGGAATCGCCAAATCGCCCGAGAAATGTTCTATGTTTTGTCTATAGTAAAAGATGTGGAATAAACTTTTTGCCCCCATCTAGTGTTTTAGAAACTCACAAAAAATAATTGAACATGGAGTTCCTTGCGGAAAATATAAAATGTAACGGTTGTGTCAACAACATCAAGAAGGGTCTGGAAAACATCGAAGGCATCAGCAACCTAAAAGTAGATATTCCGACTGGAAAAGTCGAATTTGAATATACTGGAGACAAAAATGAAAAATTCTTTGCCAAGCTACTAAGCGACCTTGGATACCCCATTAAAGGCTCTAAAAATAAGTTTTCTATCTTTGGTAGATGGTAGGTCTAACGGTTTAAAGGGTCTAACGGGGTTAAGGGTTAAGATTAAGGATTGAAACTTCAATATATTTACTTTTTTCTGCCTAAAAATAAAAATCAGGGTAACGAATACGTATGTTTTTTGTAGTTTTACCGTTTGGATTTGTCTAATCACTTCGGACAGCCAAAACGACTTTTATTCTATGCAACTTGACTAGACGCAACAACGTAAGTCATCAGCAAAAACTAAATACAAAATGAAAAAGCAACCGCCCCACAAAGGAACCAAAATAGCCCTTAAAGATATCGCAAATACCATTCGCGGGCTTGCCATTGACGCCATTGGCGCCGCCAATTCTGGTCATCCAGGCCTACCATTAGGCATGGCGGATGTGGCCACTGTTCTTTGGTCGGATTTTTTGAAGCACAACCCCAAGGACACCAATTGGGCAGATAGAGATCGATTTATCCTTTCCGGTGGACACGGTAGTATGTTGATTTACAGCCTGTTACATCTTTACGGCTATCCCCTACCCAAAAACGAATTAAAGAAATTTAGGCAATGGCATAGCCTTACTCCTGGACATCCAGAAAATTTTGAGACCAAAGGAATCGAAACCACTACGGGCCCTTTAGGTCAAGGTCTAGCAAATGCCGTAGGCTTTGCCCTTGCGGAAAAATCACTCGCCGCACGATACAATAAGCCTGGAGCCAAGATTGTTGATCACATGACCTACGTAATGGCTGGAGATGGAGATTTGGAAGAAGGCGTATCGCACGAAGCCTGTAGTTTTGCTGGGCATAACCAACTAGGCAAATTGGTCTTATTTTACGACAGTAATGACATTACCATTGATGGGCCAACATCTCTTTCCTTTTCAGAAAATACAAAGATGCGCTTTGAAGCGTACGGGTGGCACGTCCAAGAAATTGATGGACATAATTATACTCAAATTGCGCAAGCCATCAAAAATGCCAAAAAAGAAATCAACCAACCTTCCTTAATCATCTGCAAAACGATTATTGGATTTGGTAGCCCCAATCGGGGCGGGACCGCTAAGGCTCATGGTGAACCATTCCCCGAATCTGAAATTCAATTGACCAAGGAAGCATTAGGGCTGCCGCCAAAAAAGAAATTCTACATCCCCCAAGATGTCGCCAAACTCAAAGCAAAAGTCCAGACTACAGGTAAAGCGGCTTCCGCAAAATGGAAAACAACACTAGCCAAACATGCCAAAAAAGACCCAAAACTAAATAAAGAGTTTAAACAAATCTTAAAGGGTATCCTCCCCGAATCTGCTTTCAAAATCCCTGCATTCTCTCCGGATAAAGCCATGGCAACCAGAGCATCTTCGGGGGCAGTTCTAAATTATATCGCTCCCAAAATCCCTAGCTTAATCGGTGGCTCAGCGGACTTATCCCCATCTAACAAAACTTTTCCGAAAGGAGAAACAGCCTTCTCGCCCAAAAATCCTAAAGGCAGATACATCCATTATGGAGTTAGAGAGTTTGGCATGGGTGCCATTATGAACGGCATGGCATTGCACGGTGGAATCATTCCTTATGCAGGGACATTCTTTGTATTCTCCGATTATATGCGCCCCGCTATGCGCATGGCAGCCATCATGAAGATTCAGGTAATTTATGTTTTGACCCATGACTCCATTGGCTTAGGAGAAGACGGTCCTACGCACCAACCTATCGAGCATTTGGCGTCGCTTAGAGCCATGCCCAACATGTCTGTCATCCGCCCAATGGATGCCAACGAAGTAGCAGAAGCTTGGAAAATAGCCCTAAAAAACACCACAAAACCTACTTGTTTGGTGCTTTCCCGACAAAATCTGCCGACCTATAACCGACGAGCCCTAAAATTTGCTTCCGCAAAAGAAGCTCAAAAAGGCGCTTATGTCCTTACGGAAGATAAGGGCTTTCAAAGCATCATCATCGCTACAGGATCGGAAGTAGAAATCGCCCTTGAAGCCAAAAATATCTTAAACAAAAAAGGCAAAAAGGTCCGAATCGTCTCCATGCCTTCGATGGATATTTTTGAATGCCAATCCAAAGCCTATCAAGAAAAAGTCCTTCCGGCAAAAATTAAAAACCGCATTGCTATAGAAGCAGGCGCCACCTTATCTTGGTACAAATACGTTGGTTTAGACGGGAAAATTATCGGTTTAGACCACTTTGGCGCATCTGCGCCAATCAAGACGCTTTACAAAGAATTTGGATTAACACCTGAAGCCATTGTAAAAGCCGTAATGACTAAATAGTCGCCGCAAACACATTATCATGAAGTCTAAAAAAATAGCTCCATCTCTTTTATCCGCAGATTTTGCGAACTTGGAGAGAGACATCAAAATGCTGGAAGCAGCGGGTGCCGACATCTTGCATTTTGATGTGATGGATGGACAATTTGTCCCCAATATCAGTATCGGCATCCCCGTATTAAGAGCCGTAAAAAGAGTATCTACCATTCCTATTGACGTACATTTGATGGTTGAAACTCCAGGACTTATCGTAGATGCTTTCATTGACGCTGGCGCCAATTATGTAACAATTCATGCGGAAGCCGAGCGCCATTTGCACAAAGTAATCCACCAAATAAAAGCCAAAGGAGCAAAAGCAGGAGTTGCCTTAAACCCGCACACTCCCCTATCAGCTATCGAAGAAGTGATGCAAGATTTAGATTTGATTTTGATTATGTCCGTCAATCCTGGTTTGGGTGGTCAATCCTTCATCCCTAACACCATCGACAAAATAAAACGACTAAAAACCATCCTAAAAGAAAGAAATCTCACCCATATCGAAATAGAAGTCGATGGAGGCATCAAACTAAATAATATTGCTGCCGTATCAGACGCTGGCGCAAATATTTTCGTCTCAGGATCTGGCATCCTTAAAGCAGAAAATCCCGCTGGGATGATCGCCAAGATGAGAAAGGTGCTGAATTCGGGGGGCTAGACTCTACTTCTTTGCGAGAGGGATGCGCAAAAGTTCTTGTATCCGTTTTGCAACAGCTACACTTTCAAAAAAAAGTAAAGCATCTTGGTCTAATATACCCGCTAAGTTTCTGAGTATCTTTATTTTCGGGTCAGTATAGGTATAATCGGGATCAACGTATTTATAAGAATCAGACATACGATTTTTCCTTTGTAAATTTTATCAATTCTGACAATGTGATTTTACCAATTACATAATCTCTAATTATTTCAACACCTTTCGAAGTTGGTTCAAAGCCTTCAAACATATTACTCCCAATTGCATTTGCCGTACTTTCCAAGATTTCTAAATTGGGAAATTGCCCCCCATAATGGTTAGCTTATTACGGTCAACTTCAATCGTATTAAACAGAATCTACCTGATTTAATTAATCACTGCAAATATAATCATTTTTGTCCAATTTCTCAACATTTTGGATGCTTCTCTATTTGGTGTACAACTCGTATGTATCCACGCCCAGTCAATTGCGGAAGCTACTCCCAATAAGCCGTAACCAATTGATTATCAATAATATACCCATTCGCAAACACAAGTAACCGTTTAAATATCGCTAAATTACGCTATTTTTACACGTTTCGCAAGTTTATTATTTGTGTCATAATGTCATAATGCCCTGTAACGACGATTGCACCAGTTTTCATTCGAAACTAAAATTTCTATTTCTTGATTTCGAATTGTACTTGGAAGATTTTCAATTCCCCAACTATGACATTCAATCACCAATTTTTTGTTTTCAATGAACAAAATGAACCCAACTTGAAAATTGTCTGCTTTACCAATTAGAGTTGGTTCAGATATCACATTTCGTTGAACAGAAAAAATATCATTTGTTATTTCAAGAAAATAACCAGCACCTGTATAATCATAACCAGTTATTGGGCTCTTTATAATTAAATCCAATTGTTGTATATCGAATTTATTTTTCAACATTATGTTTAAGACTTCTATTTCATATTTGGTCAAAATCATTATTGAATTGTCTTTTTTGTTTTTCTTGAATACTAACGAACATACACCCACACCATATCATTATTGCGAAACTTGCTCAAGCTAACCATATCAACCTAACGGTAATTAATCGCAAGTATTTTCATGCTGCATATTTAATATCATTATGCCTAAAATACTTTTTCACTCTTTTAGGGTTTTCTTGCAGCATCTTCATGTGAGATTCTATATTGTTTTTTAATTGTTCCTTATTTTTGGAGCAGGTCGTTCAGATATTCCATATTTTAAATCACAGTTGAGATATTCATCTGGATTCTTTTCTGGCGAGTATGATGGCAAATAAAAAATAGCTATTCTATCCTTATTCTCTTCTACCCACTTCTTAACTAGTTTACTGTGATGGACACGCAGGTTATCTAGTATTAAGTATGTCTTTTTTCTCTTTCTTTTTATAATTGTTTCATAAACTCGATTAGACGATCTGCATTCATACTACCCATATAAATCATGAATGATACTTTGCCCTGGTTCGTTACCGTAGAGATCATATTCACTGTAAATCGTTTTGACATACTTTTCTTTACTGGTGTTTTTCCCTTAGGGGCATAGCATCTTCCATGCTGGTTACTATTTCGCACTCCGGTCTCATCTCCCCAGTGTATGACTGCTCCTTCTTCTTTAGCTTGTTTCTTGATCAAAGGATCTCTTCATAATGACAAAGTTAATGTTTTTTTGCCTTAACTCATTGTCCGATTTTTTTGGGGACATCACATTGACAAACAGATAGACTGAACGCTCATACGCTCGCCAAAAAAACACCTGCCTTATGCAGCAGGATGTTGCTATTGCTCTCCTCCAGATTTATTATTTCTTTTATTTTCATTTTGAAAAAAATCGACCGCTTTGCGGTAATAAAAATCTTACTGCCCTGCGGGACAGCAAGATAAATGGTCATAAAGTCAAATGGTCAATCCCTGACACAGCGGACACTAAAACCGTAATCCTCATTGAGATCATTCCTGTCCACATCCGTGTAATTGTAGTGCAAGTTCCTATACCAAGCCTCGACGCCTAACTCAGTAGATGACCACAAGTTGGCGTTGTTGCTCACACCAGAGAACGAACCATCGGTGTGGCGGTAGCCTACGGAAAGAACCGCTAACCCACTTGTGCCAAATTCAGAGTCGTTTTCTAAATTGCCATTAGCCCATAGTGCTGCATTGCCTGCCATTTTACTGCCTTCGTTTGTACCTCTAGGTCCAGAAGCATCCGCCACTGCCTGAGACATGCCCAGCTGCATTTCCATTGTCTTCAATTCTGTATCTGACGGCAAATGCCATCCCGTAGGGCATACACCTTGTGTACTCTCGGCTGTAACATATTGCATTATCTCGTTCCATTGGTAGAATCCGCCGTAGGTTGCGCAATTGGCTGTATCGTTATCGTAGCAATATTTCTCTATAACGTTATTGTCGGTTTGGTTATCACTACTAGTATTACTGTTTATCATCGTACCTATATTCAAGTTCTCTGCCATCCAACATTGGGTGCCTATTTGTACGGTGGCATAGCTTTGTCCGTCGTACACGAGTGGATCGCCACATGTCCATGCAGGAACGTTTGTCCCTGGTTCAATTGTCCCATTTATCACAAGGTTGCTAATATAGCTTCCTTCTTTATCAAAAGTTCCTCCCATCGCCCACGTTCCCGTACCATTATTGGTGAAAGTTACTCCACTATTGATTTGAAATGTGCTGCCTTCCGCAAAGGAGTAGTTTGTGGAGTTTGATGCAGGCACAATACAATTGGAGGCAATTGTGATTTTTTGAACGATGGATATAGGGGGCACTTTGCCTGTAGACCAATTGGTAGGGGTGTCCCAATCCGAATTAGTTGTGCCATTAAAGGTATTGTCCTGAGCCGTCAATACGAAAGGCAAGCCTATTGCCATAATGATGGTCATTATTTTTATGATGTGGTTCATTATTTTTAATTTTAAAGGTTTTGAAAATACTTAGTGTCTGACACTACTTTAGTACTAATCGTTCTTTGTACTCCCCCTGATTGACATCCACCTGATATATACCGCTTTCCATCTTTGACAAGTCTATCGTAGTGTTTACATTTTCCTTTCTAAGGATTTCTCTTCCTAAAAAATCATAAATGACCACTAATGCTACGGGCTGATTAAAATGAATGGATTGGCTGGCAGGGTTTGGATAAAAAGAAAATTCTTCATTTCTGTGAGCTGCCGATACAATATTTGAGTAAATAGATTTCCCGTCAAAATCTACTTGTTTCAGGCGGTAATAGTTGATGCCATTTACTGGCTTGAGATGTTGGTAGGAGTAGTCATGAGCAACAGAAGTTGTACCCTGTGCCTGAATGCGTTCGAGTGTAAAAAAATCTTTTCCATTTCTGCTGTGTTCAATGTTGAAATAATCACTATTAAACTCGGATGTCGTTTGCCAGAAAAGGACGAGTGTTTCTTTTTGCTTCCTCACCGTAAAATTCAACAATTCTACAGGCAGCACACTACCTGGTCCATAGATAGTCACCACATTGGGTGCCAGTACCCCATAATCTATTTGCCAGCCGGCTGGCAGTCCTGTTATGCTGCTAAAGGTACCCGTTAGGGAAGTCCCATATTTCAATATCTCAAACTGGTCGGCATTGTCAGGTATATAACCATCCAGCGATATATTTAAAACCCCATCCAGAGCAATACTTCCTGTCACATCAATTTGATCGTGACCTGTGCCTGCTCCTGTCAGGTCTTTTAGTTCGCAGGTGTAGGTGGCACTCCCTCCCATTGTAAAGTTACCGTCAATGGTAATTTTCCCGGGAGAAAATCCTGGACTTATCCGTCCATCATTCAACACAAAGTCACCATCTATGGTTTTGTTGCCACAAATAGTGGTGGCGTGCGTATGCTCTTCAGAATTTTCTGTTGAAAGATTACTCCAAAGCATAAATAATGCAGCACTTGTGATAAGTGCAATTAAATTGATTTTCCTTTTCATTGTTAAAGAAATTTTAATGTTATGAATGTTTATAATGTGTAGTCGTCTTTTTTCATGTTCGGGAACACATATATATCCACCAAATCAAATTGCGGAACTTATCCCCAACCAATCATAACTATCTGATTATCAACAAAATATTTGTTTACAAACGAAAAACTAAGCGTTTTAAAACGCAAGTAAACGTTTAATTAGCGCTAAATTACGAATTTTCTACATATTCTGCAAGTTTTTTATTTTTTTTTTATTATTCCACCATCAATCTCCAGATCATAACATTAAAAACGCATTTTCTTTAAAAAAAACTAAGAACACGCTCACCAGACTTGCCTTCTATGCTCTACGGCTGTTACTCTAAATTGCCTTTACCCCACGCCTAACTATGTCTATTTTAAACAAAAACAAGCTAAAAGTCAATTCGGAACCCAATAAATGAGCTTACTCCGAAAAGTCGTTGTAGTCTCTAACTAACTAAGGAATGGAGCAAAACTTTATTTGGTTCAATTGTGCAATCGTGTAATTGTTC
>CAMZKG010000019.1 GCA_947311105.1 uncultured Saprospiraceae bacterium | reverse complement strand
CCGAAGGCGATAGTCTCCAAGTTAGGCGTATCCTTAGAGTTGGTCACTCGCATCATAAAAGAATTTGAAGACTTGATGAGTTAGTACAACGGGCTTTAGCCCGTTGAAAGCACGAAGCAAAAGAAAACTCATAAAATCCAAGGCTATGACTATGTATGAAAGACTGCTTAAGGAAGGCGAAGAGATAGGCATCCGCAAAGGTGAAACTCTAACTTTCCAGATAATAAAAATGCATAAGAAGAACCCATTCACCGAAGGCGATAGTCTCCAAGTTAGGCGTATCCTTAGAGTTGGTCACTCGCATCATAAAAGAATTTGAAGACTTGATGAGTTAGTACAACGGGCTTTAGACCGTTGAAAAGATCGGTGAGAAGTACAAAAATTTGCGAAGCAAATAGAAAACCGTCCTATCTAAATAGTTACATTTAAACAGACTTCTGATTGGTTTCAGTGAACAATTGCACGCTTCCACAATTGAACAAATATTCTAACACATTTCGCCAATCGTGACAAAAATCACCAACTCCTACCCTTTCCCGCCGTAAATTTGCATCATGCAATCAAACAATCACTCTAAAACCATTCTTTGGTCCACTTTCCTTTTGGGCATTATTATCGCTTTTTGGTTTGTAGGCAGAAAAAAAATCTTCCATTCCGCCCAAATCACCAGCCTTACCCACTCTTGGGACACCATCATACCCAACCAAGATGTCCCACCAGGCATGACATCTCTAAATGCCCAAACATGTGGCCAATGCCATCAAGAAATTTATCAGGAATGGAAATTGTCCACCCACGCCCATGCCTGGACAGATGAACAGTACCAAGCCGAGCTCGCCAAAAACAAAGACCTTTTTGTCTGCAAAAACTGCCATCTACCGATCCAAAACCAACAAAAATACATCACCACAGGACTTTATGACGGAGACTATTTTAGCCCCGTTCAAAAGAAAAATCCACGTTTTGACGAAAGTCTCCAACATGAAGGCATCACCTGTGTCGCTTGCCACATGAACAACAACACCATCATCGGCTCCCACCAAAATATTAACCCCACACATCCCGTCAAGATGGACACTGATTACCTTTCGGAAAAACTATGCATTTCGTGTCATGATGCACATGAAAACTTAGCCGATGACTTAATCTGCACTTTTGAAACAGGAAAAGAATGGCAAGCAGGCCCTTATCCAAAAGAAGGCAAAAATTGTATCAATTGCCACATGCCCGAAGTAGAGCGTCCGAGTGCTTCTGGCGCTATTTCCCGCAAGGGACACAGACATTATTTCCCAGGCTCGGGCATCCCAAAAGTAAAAGGAGAAAAGGTCATGATGCTCAACGGATTAGACTTTGACATCATCGCCGACACATCTTCTACTTTCGTAAATCTAGGGCTAATAGTAACCAATAACCACGCAGGGCACAAAGTCCCAACAGGAGACCCCGAGCGACACATTCTCATCCAATTTGACCTAACAGAAAACAACCAAGTCATCCAAAGCGACACTTTCAGGATAGGCGAAAAATGGCAATGGTGGCCAAAAGCTAAAAAGCTGTCCGACAACAACTTACGCCCTTTAGAGTCCCGAGTTTTTGAAAAAAAATACACTTTAGCCCCTAAGAAAAAATACACTTGGAAAGTAATCGTCACCAAACACAGAATGACCCCAGAAATACACAAATACCATCTCCTTTCCGAAAAATATCCTACTTATATTGAGATTTTTCGGAAGCAGATATCACTGCAAAACAAACCTACAATCTAGACCAATCGACCATCCACACAACGCACTACTTTCGCCGAAAGGCATTCCAGTAATGCCATATCATGAGTTGCAAAAAGAACAGCGGTATTTTCTTTTGCTGCAACATCTTTGATTAATTGCAAAATCTCCAAAGAAGTCTCTGGATCAAGATTCCCCGTAGGCTCATCCGCTATAATCAATTGGGGATGATTCAGCAAGGCACGAGCAATTACAGCTTTTTGTTGCTCGCCCCCAGAAAGTTGATTAGGCAACCGGTCCATTTTTGTCGCAAGACCCACCCCATCCAACACTTCCTGAATCCGTGCCGCTATTAATTTTTTCTTTCTCCAACCAGTAGCCCGAAGCACAAACTCCATATTATCATAGATACTTCGATCATAGAGTAGCTTAAAATCTTGAAAAACCATCCCTATTTCGCGTCTCAACTTCGGCTTACCCTTAAACTTCAGCTTACGCAAATCAAAACCAGCCACTCGAACTTCACCATCCGCAACAGACAACCCTCCATATAGTGTTTTTAGCAAAGTGGACTTCCCACTCCCGGTTTTCCCCAATAGAAAAACAAATTCTCCTGGCATTATAGACAAATCCACCCCCATGAGTACGGGCTCGTCCCCATAATTCACCCAAAGATTTTGGATTTGCACCACAGGCATTATAATTTCTTGCGCTCCTTCCACTTTATTTCTTTCTTAAGATATGGACACAATGATAAGAAAACTATCCCAATTTATCCGTAAAATAAACTTTTTTGTTGCAACCACCACGCGAAGTCCAAAGCACAAGCAACTCAACCAGCGAGCAAAGCGAGCGACT
>CAMZKG010000018.1 GCA_947311105.1 uncultured Saprospiraceae bacterium | reverse complement strand
TTAGAGAGAATTCATATCTCATCAAGCACCTTCAAATTTCGCCTTAATCAAGGAAGACGTTGGAGGCGTGGCAGGCTACGTCGGAGTATTGTTTTTTTACCGAAGTATTGAAGTAGCTATCTTAAGTTATTTAAGTTTCGGGATAGATTGGCTTTATGCATGCGGTACGGGGGGGGCAGGAATTTACGAAAAATTGCCTATTTCCTGCCTAAAAATGGGCGTACCTAAAAAGTTCCGTATAAAAAACCATCTAGTGATAAAATAAAGTCCGAATTTAACGGTTATCTATTAGGTTTGACAAAGTATTTTGCAAGTTTCTTGACACAGAATAATGTATCTTTGCTCCAACAAAACGATAACAACCAATCAAATAGTGATAAATTGGAATATATTTTGCTCTAGTTTATCAAAAAATAACTTTTTATGAAAAAATTGGCACTAATATTTTTGGTTTTTTTGGGATTTTCCATCAATAACCAAACGAATGCTCAAATTCAGCGAGAATGCATAAATGGCGTTGACCCCGCAACTGGCCAAGCCTGCTCCAATGTCATCATCACTTCTGTTCCGTTTCTAAGAATTAACCCTGATGCACGCTCGGGCGCAATGGGTGATGCCGGTTTAGCGACATCAACGGATCCTAATGCCATGCACTTTAACGCATCAAAGCTAGCCTTTTCTGACCAGCCTGTTGCCGTTTCGGCGACTTATACGCCTTGGCTAAGAGCAATCGGCCTAAATGATGTCTATCTAGCTTATCTAACTGGATATTATAAAATAGATGATCTACAAACTATAGGAATGGGCTTACGCTTCTTTTCTATGGGAGAAATTAATTTCACCAATGCCGAAGGAGAATCCCTTGGTAACGGCAAACCACAAGAATTTGAAATCAATGCAGCGTATGCCCGTAAATTGACGGACAAGTTTGCCGTGGCTATTGGCGGAAAATACATTTATTCTAACCTAGCCGCTGGTCAGTCCCTTAATGGTATCGATATCAAAGCGGGTAAAGTAGGGGCAGCGGATATTTCTATGACCTACAAAACACCAATGAAGCTTGGTACTACTTCTAGTAACCTATCGGTAGGACTAGCATTTACCAATATGGGTACTAAAATCACTTACACTAACTCCGCAGACAAGGATTTTATCCCAGCTAACATCGGTCTAGGTGCTGGTTGGGAGTTTGAATTTGACGAGTTTAATAAACTTGGCGTATTCCTTGACTTCAATAAGCTAATGGTGCCTACCCCTGGCACAGGACATAAAGATGATACGGCCATCAGTGGCATGTTTGCTTCTTTTGGGGATGCCAAAGGCAGCGAAGAGTTTAAAGAAATCATGACTTCTTTTGGAGTAGAGTATTGGTATGATGACCAATTTGCCGTAAGAGCAGGTTATTTTGGTGAAAACAAAAACAAAGGGAACAGAAAATATTTCACGGCTGGGCTTGGTCTTAAATATAGCGTATTTGGGCTAGATTTATCTTATCTAATTCCTTCGGGCCCCGTACAAACCAACCCGCTAGCTAACACGCTTCGTTTTACCATCAGCTACTTGATTGATAATGGTCTAGGCGAAGATATACCGCAATAAATATTCAATAGGCTTTCGCCAAAAAGGACAATTAGGTTACGCTTAATTGTCCTTTTTTTATACCTATTTAGGTGCACTGATTTTTGTCCTAAAATACCTTTTGCGCCTGTTTTTGCTATTTTTTCATCACGAAGCCTAGCTACGCTTCAAAACAACTTAGATATGAAGCTCGACCAATCCTTTTGGGAAGACAAATACATCAATAATCGTACAGGCTGGGATATCGGTGGTGTTAGCCCACAACTTCAAAAATACTTTAGTGACCTTACGGAAAAAAATCAAAAAATACTCATCCCAGGCTGTGGCAATGGATATGAAGCCATTTGGCTTGCGCAAAAAGGCTTTACTGATGTCTCCGTTATTGATTTGGCTGGCCCCCCTTTAGCCCATGTAAAAAGCAAAGCACCTAGCGTCAAAACCATCCAAGGCAATTTTTTTCAACTAGACGGTCACTTTGACCTTATCATCGAACAAACCTTTTTCTGCGCCCTAGACCCAAGCCTAAGACCGCAATATGTGGACAAAATGGCCACATTATTGAAACCTAAGGGCATGTTAGCAGGTTTACTATTCAGTATTGAATTTGATAGAGAAGGGCCTCCTTTTGGTGGAAGCATCAAAGAATATCGACAACTATTTGAAGATCAATTTGACCTTATCACCTTATCTCCTGCGTTGTTATCTATCAAACCAAGACTAGGCAATGAAGTCTTTTTTGAATTTAGGAAAAAGTAGAGCTACTGACATCTTCTTCAAAAACAATGGCAAAACCTTGACTTTTACCCATTTTTTTTGCAGTTTTAGGGCATCAAAACTATGAGAGACGCCCAAAACTGTCTTTTCTCCAGCGAAAACACCAAAAAGCATGGCAAAATATCTACTCACTTTTTCTTTTCTTCTCTTGACTTTGGTCTCTTTTGCGCAAGCTAATAAACGCCCCACAAAAACCAAAGGTCTTATCTACACTAGAGAAAAAGCAGCTAATCTATCTTTTAACTCAAGCGGTTTTTCCTTGGGCTATTCAAAAGGAAAACTCAAATCTTACAAAACGACCCCCTTTTGGCAATTTGAACTAGGTCGCCTAAAACATGCTAAAGAATATAAGCAAGTCCCTGATGCAACGGGCGTCCGCAATTCGAGACCTTTTACTTTTGGCAAGGAAAATGTTTTTTTTACCGCCAGGTTAATGCGTGGACAAAAAAGATATTTGACGGAAAAAGCCAAAACTAAAGGCGTCGCCATCGGCTGGCAGTACATGGGCGGTATCTCCCTGGGACTGCTAAAACCCTACTACTTAAAGCTCCAAAGGCAAATAGACCCAGGACTACCGCAAGAATTTGCCTTAAGTAGTGAAAAATATAGCCTAGATAATCGAGATGTTTTTTTGGATACTCGCGCTATCGTAGGTGCTGATTCTTTTTGGAAAGGTATCGGCGAAACCAAAATACTACCGGGACTACATGCAAGAGCCGGAATCCTTTTTGATTGGGGCGCCTTTGATGAGACTTCTAAGTCCGTAGATGCGGGTGTGATGATTGATGTATATCCCAAGGCCGTGCCCATCATGATTGATGCTAAAAATTATCCCTTCTTCCTAAACCTTTACATCAATTTTCAGTTGGGTAAACGGAGTTAATCCATTTAGACAAGCTTACCAAAAAGACAATGAAGGATACGACCTGTACACCCAAAAGTAGCAAAAGAAAACCCGAATGGCTCAAAGTAAAACTACCCATCGGTAGTGATTACAAGAAGGTTAGAGATGTTGTTCAGGACTTCAAGTTGCACACTATTTGCGAAAGCGGTTCCTGCCCAAATATCGGCGAATGCTGGGGCGCTGGCACGGCCACTTTTATGATTTTAGGCAACATCTGCACACGTTCTTGCTCTTTCTGTGCCGTCAAAACAGGAAGACCAACAGAATATGACACCGAAGAGCCCCTACGCATTGCCCAAGCCATCCAAATAATGAAGGTCAAACACGCTGTCATCACTTCCGTAAATAGGGACGAACTAAAAGATAAAGGAGCCGAAATCTGGTATCAAACCGTCATGGCAATAAAAAATTTGACCCCACAAACAACCATCGAAACCCTTATCCCTGATGTCAAAGCACAATGGGACGCTTTAGCTCGAATGGTAGAAGGCAATCAGGAAATCGTCTCTCACAACATGGAAACGGTCCGTAGATTGTCCCGCTTAATTCGCCCACAAGCTAGGTATGAACGTAGCCTAGAACAAATCAAACGAACGAAAGATCTAGGCAGAAAAACAAAGAGTGGCATCATGGTTGGGCTAGGCGAAACCAAAGACGACGTATTCGCCTTGATGGATGATTTGCGGGCTCATGACTGTGACATATTGACGATTGGACAGTACTTGCAGCCGACCAAAATGCACGTAGCAGTGGCAGAGTTTATCCATCCAGATGTCTTTGCAGAATACAAGGAAGTCGGCCTAAATAAAGGGTTTAAATGGGTCGAAAGCGGGCCGCTAGTTCGCTCATCCTACCATGCCGAAAAGCAGCTCTAGCACACTGGGCATCGTACAGACGATCGACCGTTCGTCTCCCCTAGAACAACGGAACGTACAGACGAACGGTCGTTCGTCTCCCCTAGAACAACGACACAGAAACAAAACGTACAGACGAACGGCAGTTCGTCTCCCTGATACATCCCTGATATCCCATCAAAAAAGACACCATGAAGCGCTATAAAATCAAAGAAATCTTCTACACGCTACAAGGCGAAGGCTTCCACGCTGGCCGCCCTGCGGTTTTCGTGCGTTTTACGGGCTGTAACCTTTGGACAGGGCGCGACGAAGACCGTAAAAAGGCCGTGTGTCAATTTTGTGATACGGACTTCATCGGAACGGACGGTCAAAATGGCGGCAATTACTCCGCCCACCAACTCATTCAGATAATCAAAGAACTATGGCCGGACGATAGCCAACCGTTTATCGTCTGTACTGGAGGCGAGCCTTTACTCCAACTAGACCAAGCACTTACCAATGCCTTGCGGAAAAACAACATCTATATCGCCATCGAAACCAACGGCACACAGCTTGCGCCAAAAGGAGTTGATTGGATTTGCGTAAGCCCAAAAGCTAATACGGAATTAGTCCTAACACAAGGCGATGAATTAAAGCTAGTATTCCCACAAAAAGGAATGATGCCAAAAGATATAGAACACTTAGATTTTCAACATTTTTACTTGCAGCCGATGGATGGACATTGGATAAAAGCCCATACTCACGAAGCCATCCTTTACTGCAAAGCACACCCAAGATGGAAAGTTTCTATACAATTGCATAAGATTTTGGGGATAGATTAATCGCTAAATGGTCAATCATCCCTACCAAAACAGTTGCAAAACCTAAAAAAAGTCGGCAGCTAAATAGCTGCCGACTTTTGGATAGGTACAATCCATTCATACTATTTCTAACGCATAATCACAAAACTTTGGTAAGCATTTGCTCCTGCTTCTTTCACGAAATACGTACCAACAGGCAAACTAGACACATCAATAGTCTCTTCAGACACTCCTTGCACTAAATACCTTTTTTCCGAAAGGAGTAACTGTCCTCGCCCATCATAAATATTAATAATAGACTTTCGAGCAGTACGGCTAGAAATATTGACCGTCAAAAAATCTACTGCAGGATTAGGATAGGCTAGTTGAATAGCATCATCTTCCGCTTCATCCGCCGACACCAAACCCTCAATCGAAATAGGTACAGAAATCATATTATTAGTTTCATTGGACTCCACAACCGTATTTTCACTATCCACAATAAAAAGAATATAATAATCACCTGTAACAGTGCTTTCTGGAATAATTATAGACTCTCCTAGACTGACCGCACCAACGGGAGTAGCCGTCTGAACAATAGACGAAAGTAGCACATCGTCCCCGCTAAACGCATCGTCTTGCGACAAATATATCTTAACATGATAGCTATTCACCGCACTACTATCCCCTGAATTAAGGAGATTAAAATTAAGACCAATTTGCGTACCCGCTGTAGTATTTGCAGGTAAACCAGTAACATCCGAAAGTAACAAATCGGGCTGACAGCTACTTAGCAATACACCGGCATCCGTCATTTTTCTAAAGACAACGGTCTGCCCCATTCTCAAAGCGAATACAAAGGATGAGTCATCTGTATGTATCCCCACGCATTTAATTAGAGAAAGAAAAGGATATGAGCTAGGAATATCAAACCAAATCGAAGAAATATCTGTAAACCAAACCAAACCTAGAGAAGCATTCAGACGCACAGCAAACAACTTTCTAGGGCTAAAATCATTCGAAGAATTCGTTCTATCAAACACCTTTAAAAACAAAACAATCCCTCCATCATCCGTCATTGCATGACCAATTACATCCGAGCCTGGATCTATAAACCCTTCCGACACGCTACTCGGCAACAAAGACAAAGGATCCACTGAATTCGATGCTATCTCTAGGTTACTAATATACTCACCAGACACAAAATCACTTAGCTTTAGGTTCTCAATCAAAAAACCTTGGCCAAGTTGACCATTTTCATTATCATCCCAATTAAAATAAGCATACTCCCCATCCTTGCTTTCTCCCATAAAACTAGGTACCTGATAGCCCCCTTTCCGAGTCCATTCTCTTTGCCCCACGCTACTCACCTTACTAACGCTTGTTTTATGCAGGACATAATACCCACCATTTTTCGCATCAAGTATGGTTGTGTTTTCATTGCTACTATTCCCTTCTATAGAATGCTGAAAAATAAAATTACCTTCTAAATCTAACTTTATGATATAGAAATAGAATTCGGGCTGACCTAACGTACCAAAAACATCTGGTCCAGACAAATATATCGCATCAGCTGTCCTGTTTACACCCAACGTAACAATACTATTTAGCCCATCTAACAATTGCTTTCCTGGTGGCACTTGAAATGGGATGTCCTGTATCCACAAAGTATCACCGTCCAAATTTGCCAATACCCTAAATATTATGCTATCGCCTTGATTAAACATAGAAGATTGATAGAATGGTCTTATTTCATCTGACACAAAAGTAGCCGCATCTAAGGCTTTGTCAATCGCATAAACCCTTTTGGCTGGCACTGAAGGTAGGTTATTACCTCCATGTGCATACAAACCAACCAAATTATACACTGTTGAATTTTCAGAAAGCGCTAATTGCCCCGGCATTAAAATCGTAGGACTACATTCTGTTCCAACAGCACTATTAATCTTAATAATGGATGGTGACACTACAAGATTATTGCTTTCATTTGACTCCGACACATTATCATCGACATCCACTTTCAAAAGCAAATAATAACCCCCTATCAAAATATTTGATGGAACATCCACGACCGTCGAAATATTGTTCATTACCCCTGCTCCAACTTCTCCAACAGACACTTCTTTAACCAATATATCACCTGCATTAAACGCATCATCATAAGATAAGAATACTCCGATTTTAAAAGAGTCCGTGGATGTTATAGTACCTTGGTTATTCAAATCAAAAGAAAAAGAAAACTGGGAACCCGCATCCACTTGCGTGGGCAAATCACTAAGATTAGACGCCACTAAATCAGGTAGATTTTGATTGCAATCAAACTCGGCAATAGAGCTACACCCCACCCCATTATCATGAATATCAATGTCTTTATCTGGCAAAGTAAACACTCCACAAATACTTGAAATAGCACAAGTGGTCAATTCACTGTTATCATAAATCCATACTTTAGGCCCGATGGTTTGCGGATTAATATTTTCTAGTCCTTCTAAACTGGATAATGCAGGATTACCACTTATCTTCAAATTTCCGTTCATGGATCCTAGATTTCCTAGAGCTTCCAAACTAGATAATGAAGCATTACTACCTAATACCAAATCTCCGTTTAAGGATATTATATTTTCTAACCCTCCAAGATTAGTCAGGACGGGATTGGAAAGAATACCCAAGCCACCACCTACTGTGGTCAGATTTTCAAGACCCTGGAAGCTCGTAAAAGAAGAGTCAGCTAATATATAAATATTCCCACCGACACTAGACAACCCCTCCAACCCTACTAAATTCTGTAAATCATCATTGTCTTCCATAAGAATATTACCAGTACAAGTTGTCAAACTGCTCAATCCTGATAAGTTCACCACCTTGCTTTTATATATTTCTAAACGACCTACAGATTCCAAATTATTCAAGTCAGATAAACTTGTCACATTATTGTCACTCAGGATTAAATAATCTGCCACTGACGTCAAGTTATTCAAGCCGAACAAACTCGACAGCACACTATTCTGGCTAATCACTGCGTTTTCTAGTGTATCCAAGCCTTCTAGACCTTCCAAATTTTTCATTTTATTATTATATGTAATTTCGAGATAGCGGACTGCTTTCAACTTAGGCATTCCCAAAAGGTTTTCTAATGAATGATCTGCATGTATCGTTAGGGACATGACACTTTCCAAATTTGACAAACCTTCAAGACTCGCTAGTCCTGGCACGAAGGAGATATCAAAGCCCTTTATATGCACCAGTTGAGATAAAGGCGCCAAATTATCTATATCACTACTGGGCTCCCAAAGTTCTGCCCCTAGATGCAAATACCCATCGGAAAAATCTGTGCAATTTGGGTATTTAATCGGAAAGCTATCAACATCTATTTGATACTTAAGCTTCAGTCCCAGTGGGCACTGTGCATCTACTGCTTGCGCAAAAAGCAGCATCGTAAAGAATAACGTGATTACTTTTAGAAGTGATATCTTAGTTGTTTTTCTGTTCATTGTGTTTGTGTTTTTTTCAAAAAAAAGCCGGCAGCTAAAAATAGCCACCGACTTATGGATATGTTCAATCCAATCATACTGTTTCTAGCGTATAATTACAAAATTATGATACGCATTCATACCTTCCGCCTTTACAAAATACATTCCAGCAGGGAGCTCCGACACATCAAAATCCACTTCGGACACACCTTGCGGCAAATATTTTTTCTCCGAAAGGAGCCGTTGACCACGAGCATCATAAATATTAAAACTAGTCTCTTTTTCGTCAACAGAGACAACCCTTAATGTAAAGTTGTCCATCACTGGATTGGGATATACACCTTGTATTTCCGTACCAACCAAAGTCTTAGGAGTTAGTACAATAGGTGCTGGTTGCGGTGTGGAACAATTCATTTCCATGACATATTTTTTGGCAACAAACTGATTCACCATCTGCCAAGTTCCTGCCCAAAAATTCATCACACCATAATCATTTTCCGCACTATTGCTATAACTCAAATCCAAGGTAACTGGCTCATTGGTCGCCCAACTTCCTACACCTTCCGTCGCCGCATCATTATACCCGATAAAGACCATTTCATTCCCAATATTTGATTTTAGATAATCATTTTCGGCTTGGTCATTCATAGTCGCTAGGTAACCGCCTGCATTTTCCGCAAGGGTCTTGGCTTGCGCCCAATTGGTAGGTGCATCAGATAAGTAGTAGCCATGACCATTATATTCACCCAACTTTGTAAAACCGGCAATCGTTGCACTGCAACCGCCACCTGTACTAGCCCCCACAGCAATAGGAGCTGTAACCATATTATTATTCTCATTAGATTCTGCAATCGTATTGCCAGTATCCGCAATCAATAATAGATAGTAAGCACCATTAGCGGCATTAGCAGGAATAGCTATTGCAGCTGGCACGGCAGCAATCGTACCTACGGGCGTACCCCCTGTTGGTACTTCCCCCACCAAAGCATCGTCAACACTAAAACTCTGATCCGAAGACAAGTACATACCAATAGTATAAGCACCCGTTGCGGTGGCATTCCCAATATTATTCAAATCAAAATTAAAATCTACCTGCGTACCCGCCATTGCTTGACTAGGTAAATTGGTTATATTAGACACCGTCAAATCCGGCTGACTCCCGCCAGTTGTCCCGCCACAATCCATCTCCATCACAAAAGGCTTATAGACATATTGATTCACCATCTGCCATGTACCCGCCCAAAAATTCATGACGGCGTAGTCATTTTCTGCACTATTACTGTAGCTCAAGTCTAGCGTAACTGGCTCATTATTAGCCCATTGTCCTGCACCTTCTGTCCCAGCATCGTTATAGCCAATAAAGACCATATTATTATTCAACTTAGATTTTAGGAAGTCATTTTCGGCTTGGTCATTCATGGTTGCTAGATATCCGCCTGCATTTTCCGCAAGGGTCTTGGCTTGCGTCCAATTGGTAGAAGCATCAGACATATAATAGCCATGTCCGTTATGCTCTCCCAGCTTTGTGAAGCCTGCTATAACACCACAGCCTACAACCCCTTGTAAAGTAAATGCCAAAGAAAAATCATTATTAGTGGTATCAGCATCAATCAAATGCCCAGACCCCGTTTGAATATCTACCATAAAAGTATCTGGCAATGTACCTTGAATGGTTGCGTGTACCTGCATTGTCCTAGACTCTCCTACTGGAATATTAGGTACATGCCAATACTTATCCTCGTTTGTACCATAAAATATATTCCCATCTGAATAGGTCAAATCACTAAGATAGTGACTATAGCTCGATCGAGCCACAAAAGTCACCACATTAGGAATATCTTCTACCCCATTATTCGTGATGACAATTTCATAGTCCAAGACTCCATTTTCGTCAAATACATTATTTGTATTAACGGTAACACTTAAATCCGAATGAACCTTCTGACAATAATAATCAAAGAAAGTACCTGTAGGCTCATAAAAGCCATCTAATACATCAATTTGATCGCTGTAGGAATTTATCCCTGTAAAATGGGCACGATAACCAGGAATACCACCAGCAGACCATGGACCAAAATTCTTTGTAACTACAATCGTTTCTCCTGGCTGCATACTCGGCACACTAAACCCACCTGAAAAAACACTATAAGATTGATAATTACCTGCCCCTAAAGACCCTTGCCCCAAGCGAAATTCTCTAGGGAGAGACACCGTCGAACCTTGATTAGTAACCGTCAACTCAGCTACCAACGCATCACCAGAGAATGGAAAAGCAGATGGACAATTTATAGATAAGGTTTGCACAGAACTAATAACCGCAGACAGGTGCATCTCAGAGACGTTATTGGTTTCATCCAATTCAGCTATTAAATCATCCTCGTCCACCACTGCCTTAAAAACAAAACTGCTTGTTGAAAGATCCTGAGAAACCGTATAATTGAAAATATAATTCAAATCTCCAACACCCATAGATGTCACGGTCTCTTCGCCTAATAGGAAAAAAGGATTGCCCCCTTCCTTCGCATACAGCCGCACCGTAAATGACCCTGCAACTGCGGAGCCAGTATTACTCACTTTCACATTTATTGGGGTTGTCAATTGGGAAATTGAATCGGGAAGGTTCACAATTTGAACAGTCAAATCAGACGTCCCAGACGATCCTCCGCCACAATCCATCTCCATCACAAAATGCTTATACACCCATTGATTCACCATCTGCCAAGTACCTGCCCAAAAATTCATCACAGCATAGTCATTTTCGGCACTATTACTGTAGCTCAAATCTAGCGTAACAGGCTCATTATTAGCCCATTGCCCCGTACCTTCTGTCCCAGCATCATTATAACCAATAAAGGCCATAATATTGCCAATACTTGATTTTAGATAGTCATTTTCGGCTTGATCATTCATGGTTGCTAGGTATCCGCCTACATTTTCCGCAAGGGTCTTGGCTTGCGCCCAAGGTACTGATGTCTCAGACATATAATAGCCATGTCCGTTATGCTCTCCCAGCTTTATGAAGCCTGGAATCGCATCACAAGTAGAGAGCTGTGCCCATCCCGCTTGCGCAAAAAGCATCAAAATAAAAAATATCGAAATTACTCTCGGGAGTGATGTGTTTGTTCTTTTTCTGTTTTGTTTCATCATTTTTTTTTGTTACTATTTGGGTTGGGTTTAATTCCTGTCAAAAAGCTTAAAATCCCAGCCTAAACTTTGTTCATTAGCAAAAATACAGGTAATTACTCATGATAAAAAATACATTTTTTACACATTGTAGAGCAAAAAAAAACAGTGATTTTTTACTAAAAACACAACAACTATATGATTATCAATAAGTTATAATAATTAAAATTTAGAGAATGTAGAATAATAGTAAATATATCCACCATGACATTTGTACTTAAATAGGGGGAAGGGATATATAGGGCACTTTCCATTAGTGCTTAATCTTTCGGATATTTCCAAAAGACACGGCAATGTTTTAGCTGTTTTTCTATTTGTACTCTTTCACCCTTTGAAAAATCATTCGGCGCAAAATATATTTTATCCAAGCTCTTTAGCCGCCCTATTCTACTTGGAAATACCTTAAAATTATTGTAACTGTTTAGGTGCTCCTATATTTAGGCAGAAAATAGGCATTTTTGTGTATGTTGAAGCTATTTTTTTTGAAGCATAGCACCGCTACGTGATAAAAAAATAGCAAAAACAGGCGCAAAAAGGGCATTTTATGGCAAAAATGTGCGGGTACCTAAACAGT
>CAMZKG010000017.1 GCA_947311105.1 uncultured Saprospiraceae bacterium | reverse complement strand
CTGAGTAAGGTGAAATTTGAAGATTTTTAAAGAGAATTTATATCTCATCAAGCAGCTTCAAATTTTGCCTTAATCAAGGAAGACGTTGGAGGCGTGGCAGGCTACGTCGGAGTATTGTTTTTTTACCGAACCATTGTAAAATTAAAGACGATGAAAAAAGTACTATTTATTATTCCGATGATTTTTGGCTTTGCCTTTTTTGTTATTGGGCAACCGCCAGTATTGCCTAGTCAGCCACAGCATAGAGTGGGGGTGTCTTACGACAATTTTAATAGTGAATTTTCAGTAAGCCATACTTCGTTGAAAAGGAAGCGTATTATACTCAGGTCTGAACTAGGTCTTGCGATTTTTAACCTGCGAGATAAGCATATGCAGTATGAAAAAATTGAGAATTATTATACGATCCAAAAAACTTATCGATCTACCGGCATATGCCTCCTGTGTTGGTTTTGGGGCGGTAGCTCCGGTTCTGAGCGTGGTCCTGACAAAGTGTTAATTGGTGATACTGTGAACGTTTATAATGGATTTTATCCCAAAGTTGCTATTCCCATGTCCTATGCCATTGGTGTACGCTCCAATGGGGATAAGAGATTTGTTGTGTCGTGGGGGGGAGGTGTGGGAATGACTTTTGTTAAAGGTTTGAAGGTGTCATCCAAAGTTGAAGAAATAAAGTTACTGGATGATAAGCAGTATGCCGAAATTGTAAGAATGAAACAGACCGTCCATACTAGAAAGCACTCTGCAATTGTTTTCGGTGTTTTTGCGGATTGGAGTGTTGATGTTCGCATGGGCAAGAGTTATTATTTGGGCGTTGCCGCAAAGTATGGCGCGAATATGGAGCCTGTTGAATCCAGTGTGGAATATGCCAGTTTTAAGCTTTATTTTGCTAGACCGTCTTTTACTTTAAGCAAAGTTTTTTAGCTCGCAATGGTTCATAGTAGCGACCCGAAAGCAGCGAATGTAAAAGGTTTGTCGTTATCAATGGGTCAGTCATTATGGGGACAAAAAAATAGCAAAAAGCCCAATAAAATTGTGTGTTTCCCTATTTGGATGTAAGTCTTTTACCTTTTGCCGGTACTCGGCAAACTAAGCTTGAAACCTATCCCAAGACCTTAGACTTAGACTGAAGTACCGAAATTTAAATAAACCTATATGAAGTACAAAATTAGTATCCCTACGCCTTGCGGCGAAAAATGGAATGAGATGACACCTACTGAGCAAGGGCGTTTTTGTGGTGTTTGTCAAGCTGAAGTAATTGATTTTACAACCAAAACAGATGCCGAGTTGTTGGCTTTTGTACAGTCAGGAGCCCAATCTTGTGGTCGTTATAAAAAGACACAATTGGAGCAGGTTTATGTGGTTTCGGAGCCGATTAGTTTTTGGCGTAGTTATTTTAAATACGGCTTGGTGGCGGGTTTGAGCCTATTGGGTTTTTCTGGAGGAGCGCAAAGTTTGTCGGGTGATACTATAGTGCAGGCTCCTATAAATGATGATTCTTTTGATGAAGCTGTTAAGTCCAATAAATTAATCAAAGGGATTGTTGTAGATACATTAAAAAGACCTTTGTACGGTGTTAGTGTAATAGAGAAAGGTACCTTAAATGGAGTGACTACAGACTCAGAAGGACGGTTTGAATTACAAATAGGTGGCCTAGATACTTCGTTTTTAGAAGTGTCTTTTGTAGGCTTTGAGAGTCAGAATATTCCACTGCAAGGTGTCAATGGTTTGATTGAAATTGTGTTAAAAGAAGAAGATGTTGTGGTCGTAAGTGTTACAACAATGGGTGCAATGGTGTGGCATGATCCTTCACAGCCAAAAGTGATCGAAAAGCCTTTGCCAAAGAGGACGCTTTGGCAAAGGTTTAAGCATATTTTTAAGAAGAAAAAAGACTAAAAATCAGTTCCCATAGAAAGATACAACTTGGGTTTCTGGACAACTCGGGTCTCTACTCCCCATGCATAGTCCAGTCGGACAAAATAACCAAATAACATAGTGCGTAATCCCATGCCATAACCTAGTATCGTAGGATCTCGAAAGTATTTAATTTTTACTTGGACGATGGGTGTGTTGCTGTTGTCTGTAGTGGTTATTGTTCTGGTATTCAATGGGTTATCTAAGTCAAAGGGGTCTTTTCCTGTCCAGGCTATACCGCCATCAACAAATCCAACAAGCTGAATATTGTTTAGGAAAGTGGATTTTAATGGGCGACGGCTGATGTACCTAAATACGGGTAGCCGAACTTCATTATTTAAAAGAATAAAGGAGTTGCCATTTCGGATATTTTGGCGAAAGCCACGCATACTGGCTGCCAAGGTGCGATAGGCATAATTCTCTGTAGGAATCGGGGTGTTTCGGTCATATTGCGGGATGAGCCAGTTGTTGGTTCCGCCCATGATATAGAGTAATTTTTCGGAGCCAAAAGAAGTGGCAGCCGCCAATCTGCTAGCGACGACACTATGCTTGAGCAAACGTTGATAATGTCGTGCGTCTATGCCGATGACACCCATAAAGCCTTTGTCTAAAGAGAAGTCAAATTGGTCAACAAAATCAATATTGTATTTTTTGACGATTTCGGCATAGATTTTATACCTAGAGCCATTTTTAATATTAGTATAAACGTCCAGGGTATTGTCAAAAACGTAGGCTAGCTTGATGCCTATTCTCTTTTCTTTGATGGATGGGCTGCGTAAGGAAAATGTGTCCGTGCTGGACTCTATGAATCTATCGAAGCGCATGGTTGTTGTCGCTCGGATACTGCGGTAAATATCAAATGGATAACGCCATTGGGATGTCGCTATGACTGTTTGGTTTTTGACATTATGGGGCGCAAAGATATTAAACCCAGCATCTGTCTTTGATGTTTTACGCAAGTAGATGCCATATTGCCGATCCATCCGATGCTTGCGATCCCAATATTGCATAAAGTACTCCATCTGATTGAAAGTAAGGTTAAACCGAAGTCCACCTTCTATCTCATAATCTTCTAGCAAGTCTTTAAAGTTGGCCTTCATTAAGATACCTGGTGGGGGAGTGGTAAACTCTTCTGGAGTCCCCGCATAACTATCTAATCCTCCAAATAATAAATTATTGTCTGCTTGCGTCGTTAGATAGTTCATCCTAAAACGGATACGCTTTGGGGTGATTCTAGATTGTTGAAAAGCTTCTAGTGGACCAGGGTTCGCAAAAATACTAATGTCCGTATTGGTTTTGCGTTTATTTGTAGAATTTGTAGATTCTTCTATTTTTGCCTTAGGAATGTCGTCAAATTGAGTAACAAAATAATAAGCCGATTTGGGTGGCAGCGTATCGGTAGGTTGTTTTGTTAAAATTCCTTTAAGCTTTCCGGTTTTATTTTTTTTCTTTTGCGCGTTGATTTTGTTGAGTTGATATTGCGAAAGCCTATTGGTAATATTCTGGGAGACGTCTAAAGAATCACGATAGGCAAAGTACTGATTATTTTTTAATACAAGATTGACTAATTGTCCATTGCTATAGGATTGATCGACGAGATAGAAGCCATGATTAGTTGAAGGATGAACAAGCGACTGCGGACGCCAGATGGCTTCCACCCAAGATGAATCTATAAATGCAGTATCAAGTCCTGGTATAATCGAATCTTTTGGAACGGCGATAAGTGCCCCATCTTTCATTCGATAATTTTGATGATAAGCCACAATCTTGTCTTCTAAATAGCCAACTTCACGGTTGTAAATACCAGACTGGTCACTCAAATACCCAAACCACATAGTGTCAATAGAAATTGGCGATTTTTCATTAGCAAAAGGAGTATGGGTGATTTGGACGAGCTCTTTGCCCATACTATCCAAATTATAATAAAAAATATCAAAATCCCCGATAGGTACAATCGTATCTAACTTGTTGGCTATCAATAAGCTATCAGGTCTGTTAGACGAAAAAAGTAGCCCCTTGTTGCCCCTAATATTAGTGAACTTTACGTCCAAGTCGTCCCAAATGTCTGATGTAATTCGCGAAGCCTGACGCTTAGAAGGATAGTACAGGAAAATATCCGAAAATCCATTGACCGTAGCAGAAATAGCCAAAGTGTGTCCATCTACAAAGTCAATATTGTGTACATTCTGAAAGCCAGGAGCAAATTCATCTGTGGTGGTTTTATTCGTTTTTACATCATACATGGAGAGATAGATGATATCTCTATATTTGTACACGATGGCGATGGCCTGCCCATCGGTACGCCACGCCATGCAAGGGTAGTTGTAGTCCGTTGCCTGAAAAGGATTGCGAAAACCTTTTTTGAATATGCGTTTTCTTTTGTTGGATTTTGTGTCCTGAATATAGATTTTTACTTTGCCTATTTCATTTAGGATATAGAGTAGTTGGCTGCCGTCGGGACTATATTTAATTTTTGAAATCCGAGCGCGGTGCTTATTTTTAATATCTACTAATTTGGTATCATCTAACGGCTTTCTATTTTTATTTTCTTTGGAAAATTGATTTTGAAAATAAGTCCGCCATTCGTCGGCAACGACATCCATCGAGTTGCCATAGACATGCACAATGCCTGTTTCGAGGCTTCTGTTTAGTCTGGTAAGGTAGATGAGATTGCTTAAATTGGCCTTTCCATACACGGTATTCAAATAATAAAACATCGCTTGCCCCCCTTTCTTCGGATATTTTTGAGCTATCGCAAAAAAGTCGTTTTTATCATTTAGTTCCAATTGCTCTTGAAGCCAAAGGCTCATTTCGGGAGTCCAATCTTCACTGATAAAAGACGCCAGCCCTTCGATATACCAATCTGGTAGATTTAAGAGGGCTGCATTTTGAACCATCTCTTGCCAGTTGTCTCCAATGATCATATTTTGAATAAATACCTTGACCAGCCCTTCTCTGATTTGCTTGCGCAAATGCTGATGGTCTCCATTAAAATAAACAAATATTTTATTTTCCCTGATAAGTGTCTGCCCAGCCGTATTGGTAAACTGTTCTTCACTTCCAATATTGGTTTGTTTTAAGTCCGACAAATCAGTATATACAATGATGCGAATTTTGTCGGGTGGCGTGTATTCTAAAAGTTCTTGAATGTGGGGCAAGTCCGATTCGGCCATCAACGAAGCTGTCTCGGCTATTTTGCGTCCTGTACCGTACCAAGTGGTGATAAAATTACGGCTTTCATATTTCATCCATTCGTCAAAACGCTTGTGATATTGAACCCGATTTTTGCCAAATTCTATCTGACTTTGTTGCGCTTGAGATTCTATAGTCCAAATCAAACTCATCAAAAATAGCAGTAAATATGGGCGCATAGTCTGTCGGTTAGGTTAGTAAAGGGACTTGTTTACACAAAATAAAACGGAAAAAATAAGAATATGTATTCGCTTTCGCAAAAAAATATACCTTTTTCTCCTTTGGAGTCCAAAATGCAGGAAATTTCGGTTAGTTGCAAGGAGAAGATGCGGGTAGTATTGCAACCAAAGTAAGTATTCTGGTGTTTTGTACCCAAATTTTAGATATGAGCACAATAAAGGAAGGTGATAAAGCACCAAAATTTAAAGGAATTATCGAAACTGGCGACCAGATTTCATTAGCAGGCTACAAGGGGAAAAAGCTCGTTTTGTACTTCTATCCTAAGGATATGACTCCTGGTTGTACCAATCAAGCTTGTAATTTGAGAGATGAATACGGAGAATTAAAGAAGGCGGGGTTTGAAATTTTAGGCGTAAGCCCTGACCCTGCGGAGCGCCATCAAAGATTCATTGATAAATATTCTTTACCTTTTCATCTTGTCGCTGATACCGAAAAAGAAATTGCCAAAGCCTATGGCGTCTGGGGGCTGAAGAAGTTTATGGGGCGTGAATACATGGGGATCATGCGGACTACCTTCGTTATTGACAACGGGATAATCACTAAAATTATCTCAAAAGTAAAGACAAAGGCACATGCGGATCAGTTATTAGAATAGATCTTTTTTACCTTGTTCAATCGTGCAAGTGTTCGGTTTGAGAAACCTTGACAAACAAAAGCCCTAGCGATGAAAATACAAGCAGATAGATTAAAAATTAGGGTTTCTTAAACCTTTGCTAAGCCCTTAACCTATTACGTTTCCTACGGCGATACTCGCTGCGCTCGTCTCTACATCTTGCAAATTAATTTGCAAGCCCACTCGTTTAACATCGCTGTGCTCTATTGAATCCAAATCCTGAAAAGG
>CAMZKG010000016.1 GCA_947311105.1 uncultured Saprospiraceae bacterium | reverse complement strand
GGGTCAGTTTTCAATGATTATCTACAGCAAAGCGAACGACTCAACCAACGAGCAAAGCGAGCAGCTCAACCAGAGAGCAAAGCGAACGACTCAACCAGAGAGCAAAGCGAACGACTCAACCAGCGAGCAAAGCGAACGACTCAACCAGCGAGCAAAGCGAACGACTCAACCAGAGAGCAAAGCGAGTACATCAAAAAGCAAGCCGTTGCGCATCATAAGAATTTCGGTTGTAGGGTAGTTTTAAGAAATCCAAAGGAGGAGCAGTTACCTTTAGGAAGAAGGAATAAGTGCCCCGTTGTGGCTGCCAATTGACCCCCATATTCCAGCAATGGAGATTACGGGAGAAACCAAAATCGGGATAAGTCAGTCGTTTGGCTTTAAAATCATATCCAATATTGCCTACACGCAAATCCCATAACTGAGTGAGTGGGATACGTCCGTTGGTGTTGATGGTGTGTAGGGTGACGATGCCTTTGACTTTGTCGCCCCTTTCTTGGAAGCTCAGCCGAAAGTTATGAGAAATTCTGAAATCCTTAAACCAATCAAAAATATAATCTTTTTCGATTTGATTCTTCTTTTTCTTTTTGGTGGATTCTTCTTTTTTGCCTTTGAGGGCATTGCTTAGCTGCTGTAAGGTGAATCCCGTGGAAAAGGACATATCAAATTTATAAAAACGAAGTAATTTATGGTTGGTATTCCAATAGAATTGGTTGATGGTACGACCTTCATCATTGACGGCATAAGGATCAAAAATGGCGGTCATGGTCACATTAGATAGGTTTTTGATGAGCTTGGAGCGACCATTGATGGAGACTTTGCTAAATCGTAAGCTGTCTGCGGCAAAATTGTAGCTACCACCCACAGAGATATTGTCAAATATACGTGTGATTTTGGTCGTGGAGTCCTTGCGGGAAAAATACTTGGCTTCAAATAAATTGCTAAAACCATAGTTGATGGCCATTTGCTTGCCCCTGCTAGGTGGACGCCCATAGATGCCGTTGGGGTAACGATAATATTGTTGGTATTCGTGGGGCGCTTGACGGCTATCTGTTTGTACGTTAGTATAGTAATTAAAAGGAGAATGGGTATAATCTGGGGTGAAGTTAAAACCAATACTAGGGCTGATGGTGTGTCGTAATCCCCGTAAAAAACCACGTTTGAATTGTAGTGTGCCAAAAATCTTTGTGTTTAGGCTTGCATTCATACTGAATGTTCGGATTGCACTAAATCCATTGGCCGCAATCGTATCTACGCTGCCATAACTGACAGTATCTTGGTTGATGTCTAAAATGGTGCCGTCGTCATTAAAAATGGTGTCTTGCCTAAAGACCAACGAATTGTCAAAAGCATAGTCATTTCCTTTTAGATACCATAGCTCTTGATATCGAACACTCGGGGAGAAGTTAAAATATTTTAAAAGGCGGTAGGATGCGCTGGAGCTTAGGTTATGTTTGGCACCAATATTTAGGTCTGTCCAAGTACTTTTGTCAAATAGCGTACTGTCTGATGTCCTAATAGTGTTTTTGGTCTGCGCCGAATAGGTCAATGAGAATTTCTCATACCACCGTTCTTTGCCGATTACTTGCTTGCGCTTAAAAGGGTAAATCTGTCGCATTCGAATGTCAATAGTCGGTAATTCAAGTGTGACGGCTCCAGTCTGTACGAGCTGTGAATGCCCCAAACTAGCGGTCATTGAAAAAGGCGTAGAAGGAAATTTTCGCCGAAAGGTGACTCTCGAAGAGTAGGAGTTGTTAAGGACATTATTGGCTTGGTTTTGGGTCGTCCGCTCAAATTTATTGGATTCAATATTGACACTTGCCGAAAAGGAATTATACGGGTGAGCATGTCCATCTTGGCTATGTCTCCAGATGATTTTCTTTGGTCTTTGAATTTGTTTTTCGAGTTCGTTAGGTAGCTCGGTTTTTATGGAGGACATGGAGAAAGTGAATTCTCCGTTGTGTTTGTATCGTTTTTTGTATTTTACGGCTGCTTGAGCTCCCCAACTTCCTTTCATATAAAGGTCAGCGGTGAGTTTTAGGTCATAATTCGGCCCTAGCGGGAAATAATACCCGACATTGCGCAAGCCAAAACCTAATTGAGCTGAATTTTCATAGTCTTGCGGAAAAATCAACCCTGCGTGTCGCTTAGAAAAAACAGGAAAAAACCCAAAAGGCAAAAATAATGGAGTGGGGACATCCATGATTTGTAAGTTGGAAGGACCTACGACAATCAATTTATTGGGGACGACTTTTTGTTTTTTGCTGACGATACCATAGTGCGGATGTTCTGCGTCGCAAGTGGTGAAGGTGGCATTGTTACTAAAAACGTAATCGTCTTGTTGGGTGCTATCCTTAGCAAAGAATTTAGCTTTTTCCGAAAGGACATAGAGATTGCTCTCAAAAGTCCTAGCATCAATGATTTGTCCTTTTTTGGTTTTGAAGTTATATCTGAGCTTATTCGACGTGAATTTTTGATTTCCGTCCGCAAATTCTGGTTTTTCGATGTGTTTGCCTGTGCTGTCTGTGAGATAAGTGGCGGTGATGATATTGGATTCCCAGTCCAAGACGATATAGCCTGCTTCAAGGGAAATGGTGGTATATTTGACTTTAGCTTTGCCGTAGAGGTAGATTTTCTTGTTTTTCATATCGTAATCAATCGAATCACGAGCATCAAAAAAAACAGGCGCATCAAGGCTGTCAGGGGAGATTTGGTAAGGTAGCTTGATGGTGTCGGTAAGGGCTAATGTGTCGGTATTTTGCGCAAGCGAATCCGTCTCCATCAACGCCAAGCTATCCGGTACTTGAGCCTGAGCTACTTGCGTAAAAACCAGTAATAACAAAAATATTATGGGAAAAGTCCATATAACTCGGTTTAAGGAATTATATTTGTAGTATAAAACCGAAATAAGCCTTTCAAAGGAGGAAGAAAATGAATTTGGATTGGCTTTCAAGTGAATACGATTGAGTGATGCGACCATGCTTATGACTGTCCCAAAATGATGATTATGCGAAACTACAACTTCTATGGAATTCTTTTTTTGTGTCTGACCATATTTAACGTAAATTTAACGGCAAAGGACACATTTCCAGGTGCAAAGGTGAACAAAATTAACATTTTAAGCCCTATTTGGAGTTATTTTTCCAATGCTAAGATTGAAAAAGTAGTCATTGATGCGGGACATGGAGGCCGCGACGGGGGGACTACAGGAGGCAATTCTAAGGAAAAAGACATTACTCTAAAAGTAGCTTTGGGGCTTGGGCAGGCGATTTCGGAGCAGTTTCCTGAAATTGAAATTATCTATACAAGAAAGACGGACGTGTTTGTTTCTTTGAAGAAAAGAGCACAGATGGCCAATGATGCGCACGCGGATTTATTTATTTCTGTTCATTGCAATGCGATGCCTTCTGGGGTTGCAGGGCGTAGGATTCATGGCTCAGAGACTTATGTCTTAGGTGTCGCAAAAAAGGAAAAAAACCTGTTGATAGCTAAGCGTGAAAATGAAGCCTTGTTTTTGGATCATAGTCACGAAGGGTATAGTTTTACGGATCCAGAGTCTCCCGAATGGCATATATTTATGAGTATGTATCAGCAGACTTATTTGGAAAGGAGTATTCAGCTTGCGGAGAAGGTGGAGCAAAAGATGAAAACTTATTCTAAAAGGAAAAGTAGGGGAGTATTGCAGGCGAATTTTCATGTTTTGAGAGAAGTCGCCATGCCTAGCGTGCTGATAGAGACAGGGTATTTATCTAATTCGACCGACCAAAAATATCTAGCTAGCCAAGAAGGGCAAGAGCAGATTATACAATCTATCGCGGATGCTTTTTATGAGTATAAGATGAGCATAGAGACGGATAATCCTGTGTTTTTTAATTCAGCTCCTGCGCCGCTCGCCCTTTCGGAAACGGAAGTACCTAAGCCTATCATAAAGAGACGACAAAACCACTCACCGAGCAAAAAGGCTGTTGGCATGGAAAAAGTACCGGAAAAAGTGCGTGTCGCATCTACGGTGCCCATAAAAATTAAGCATAAAGAAGTTATTCCTGAAAAGGAAACAGAAAATCAATATGAAACTATTCGGCCGGTGACTGTTCTCGAAGGACCTAAAATTGTTTCGGTGTCAGAAGGACATGAAATTGTAGAAGAAACGGACGCGGAAGTCGTCTCCACACCTACGGCACATCCCGTAGCAAGGGAATTGCCAAAACAGAAAATAGTTGATTTATCGAAGCTTCATATGGAGCCCGTTTTTAAGATTCAGATAGCAGCATCCAAGCAGCCCTTGAATGTTAAAAGTAAGAAATATGAAAAATTGTCGAACATAGAAGTCGTCTATGAAGACGGGTACTTTAAATATTTGACGGGGCATTCCAAATATTGGACAGATATCACGAGTGTGTTTAAAGTTTTGAGAAGTAAAGGCTACAAGGGGTTTGTTGTGGCTTATCTGAATGGACAACGAATAGGGCTACAGGAAGCAAGAAATATGACAAAAAAACAATAGGGACAGTCAACAAGGATAAAAAACCAACAATATAGGATAATTATCGTTGAAGTTTCTTTGTAGATGATTCCAGAGAGAATCAATTGTGAAAAAATAACAATAAAAGCTTACTTTTGCGCCTGATCATAAAAAATCAATATGTCTAAAGAAATAAAACTAGGGATTTTCGGTATTCTTGTTATCGTGGGTACTGTATATGGATATCTTTTTCTTGCTGGAGAGAATCTATTTGGCAGCTCCAAATATTATTACATCTATGTGGATAATGCCAAGGGGTTGATTCGTTCGTCGCCTGTATTTGTGAAAGGATTTCAGGTTGGTACGGTGACGGATATTGCTTTTGTGGCAGGAGACGATCAGGAGTCCAAGGTGAAAATAGAAATGAGAGTAGATGAGCCTGTTGACGTAAAAACGGATGCGGTTGCGGAGATTTTGGAGACTGGATTTGTGGGAGGCAAGGCAATACGCTTGAATATCAGCGCAAAATCTAGTGCAGCTACTGCTCAAAGTGGAGCGACTCTAAAAGGTCGGACCTTGAATATGCTCGAAGCCATGGTCGGAAGTCCCGAAGAGCTTAGCCCCTATACCGATGTCATCAAAAATGGTCTAATTAGTGCGTACGATACAATAGCCATTCAAGCGAAGAATCCGACGGCTCCTGGAGTTGGCAAGATGTTTTATGATATGGATATTATTTTGGCGGATATGAAGGTGACTACGCGCAACTTGAATCGTTTGATAGCTAATTCTAATCAGCAGGTTTCGTTAGTGATGGCAGATTTGGCGGCAATTACCAATAATTTGAAGCAATCTAATGCGGCTATCACAAAAATCATAGATAATACGGCTAGCCTTACGGCAAAATTAGATAGCGCAGGCCTTGATGAGACCATCGTAAAAACCAATGAAGCTGTTGGGGCCCTAAAGACGACTTTAGTTTCTACTCAACAATCGTTGGCATCTTTCGATAAAATCCTTGTGAAGGCAAATTCAGGAGATGGCTCCTTAGCTAAGCTAATGAATGACCCAGATTTATATATAAACTTATCCAATAGTTTAAATAATATGAATTATTTGTTGCAAGACTTTCGTCTAAATCCCAAAAGGTACGTCAATGTATCGGTATTTGGGAAAAAGCAGAAGAAATATGAACTACCCAAAGACGATCCTGCTAAGCAGAATTAATGCAGGCCTATCCTGAAAAAATATGACTAAAAAAGGAAAAAAAGTTTATTTCCCCAATTTGGATGGGTTGCGTTTTATTGCGGCGTTGTTGGTTATTATACATCATATTGAGCTGAGTAAAGGAGAAATGGGATTGGCTAATGTATTTGGGGACGGTGTAGATGCCAATTATCAAATTGGAACATTGGAGTCCTTTGTGCATGTGATAGGTAAGCTAGGAGTGGTCTTGTTTTTCTCGTTAAGTGGTTTTTTGATTACTTATTTATTGATGATAGAGAAGGAGCGGACGAGCACAATAGCGGTTGGGAAGTTTTATCTACGTCGTGTGATGCGAATATGGCCACTGTACTTTTTGGTCGTTATTTTCTCTTTGTTTGTAGCACCGCACATAGGATTTTTGTCTATCCCCGAATATGATATAGCTACGGTACAGGCACATTTGTGGATAAAAGCCTTCTTGTTTTTGTTCTTTTTGCCCAATTTGTTGATGGTGGGCTTGGGAATTATTCCTTTTGCGGGACAAACTTGGTCAATTGGTACAGAAGAGCAGTTTTATCTTATGTGGCCTTGGATAATGAAGAAAGCTACCAATAAAATGAATGTATTACTTGCCATCATTATTATTTATTTGGTGGTATCTGGACTCCTTAACGCCAACCTTAGTGACGGGTATATCTATCAACTGGCTAGGCGTTTTTGGGGCGTATTCAATATTGATATTATGGCCATTGGTGGGGTAGCATCCGTTTTGGTCTATGAAAAAAGGGACATCTTAAAGCTACTTTTCACGAAGACTACGCAGTATGTTAATTTAGCGCTAATTATTTTGTTGATTGGGTTGGGTGTTCATTTTCCTATTTTACACTTTGAGATATATGGAGTTTTGTTTACTATTTTGATCATGAACCTTGCATCAAACCCAAAGTCTATCCTTAACCTAGAAAACAAAACTTTAAAATATGCTGGCAAAATATCTTATGGGCTGTATATGTATCATTCTTTAGTTATCTTAATTGTGCTAAAGACTTTGCAGAAAATGGATATGTATCATGATTATCTGTTGTATCCGTTATCTGTTGTTTTCTCGGTCTTATTAGCGACTCTTTCCTATGAGTTCTTCGAAAAACAATTCTTGAAGCTGAAAAAGAAGTTTGTTATTGTGGATAGTGGTGCTAAAGTGTAGTTGCGCGGGAGGTTGAACCGAATGGCCGTTCGGCTGTCAATCAATCAGGTTACAGGAAGCAAGTAGAGACGAACGGCCGTTCGTCTGTCAATCAATCACATAACAGGATGCGAATACAGCCGAACGGCTGTACGGCATCATTCAATCCAAATCATTCAAAATTCCCCGAATTAATTGGATAAACCTAGGCTTTATTTCGTTTGCTACTTTGATGACATCTTCGTGTGTTATAGGGATTTCTGGATTAATCATGGCCATGTCGGTAATGGCGCAGACACCCAAAACACGTAATTCAGCATGAGCAGCCACAATAACTTCAGGGATAGTGGACATGCCAATAGTATCTGCTCCAAGAATATTTAACATTTTGATTTCGGCAGCAGTTTCGAAGGTTGGGCCAGTTACTGCTGAGTGAACCCCAGTGAATGTTCTAATATTCAATTTTTTGGCAACATTTTGCGCAAGCTTCAATAAATCCTTGTCGTAGGCATGAAGCATATCTGGAAATCTGGTGCCTAAACGCTCATCATTTGGTCCGATAAGTGGGTTGCCCCCCATGAAATTAATGTGATCCTTAATAAACATCAAAGCACCAGGATAAAGTAGGGGATTGATGCCACCGCTAGCATTCGTGACTATCAATTTTTCAATGCCCAACGCCTTAAAAACACGTACAGGGAATGTGATTTCTTTCATCGAGTAGCCTTCATAAAAATGAAGACGTCCTTGCATGGCTACTACAATTTGGCCATCTAGCTCCCCAATAACTAATTGCCCAGCATGACCTTTGACCGTGGACACAGGAAAGCCTGGAATCTCACTATATGGGAAAATATCTGGATTTTGAATCTCGTCAGCCAACGAACCGAGCCCCGAGCCTAAAATAAGACCGACTTTAGGTTGATGATTGGTTTTGCTTTTGATATAATTGGCAGAATCTTGGATAGCTTGGTAGTAGTCACTCATGATGGCTGATGTTTTGTTAATTGCTTGCGCAAAAATGAGTAATATTTTCGCAAATAGCTAGTTTTAGTCCAAAAGAATTTAGTGTGGTTTAGTGCTCCTGAAAATTTCCAGTAACTTCCCATTGCGCTTTTTGTCCAAAACCCCGTAGCCTGACAAATTGGGTTTCTTGTTTCCAATCTCTTTTGATTAAAAGGGGGTTGGCATAGAACTGGTTTAAGATCTGGGCATGAGCCGCTTGGACAAATTCGACCTGCTCACTCGGTAGATAGCCTATGGAGCCATCGGCAGATTTGAGTAAAAAGAAAACACGAACTACCTTTTTTTTCTTGATCCTAGAAATAGTCTCTAGATGTGCAATGACTTTTAAACGGTCTTTTCTTTTGATCAGCTTAATGGATGGGCTGGTCAGGCTCGGTCTTTCTCTCAAAAATACCGCTTCTTTTTTGGGATGAGCCCTAAAAGGCAAGGCGGATGGTTGATAAAAGTGACTGAAACGATTGTTTATTTTGTCCCAAGTGTAAGATTCTGTCATCCACGAGAGACATTTTTCGTAGGTGACAGGTTCTTTTGTAATGGGCACACCGAAGTGAGATTTTGTACAATTTGCATAGGAAGGGTACTCCAATCGGATGCCATCAGGGCTAATATCTACAAATTTGAACCGACCTGGAGATGTGATGCCTGGCTCAAAGTAAATATTGAGTCGCTGCTCAAAAAGGAGCTTAAAATCCCCATCTACGAGTTGATAGATTTCTAGTTTGCGGACTTCTTCATCCATTTCTTTTCCCGAAAGGGAGCGAGCAAGGATAATTTCTTGGTGACCATTTTGAGTTAAATCGGCAAAATAAATCCCTATACAGGTATTATTGCCCCGCTCACTTTGCGTTCCGACAGGCAAAAACTTGGTCTGGTTATCGGGGTTGACAAAAACAAGATAATTTTCGTGGTATTCGTTTTTTGTAGAAAAATGACTGCTGATATCATCTTTTCCCCTGGTTTCCCCCCAATAAAAAACAGATTTTTCAAATCCGTCACCTATGGAGTAGGGAGCACCCGTCATCTGGCTAATACCCGCAAATCGAGTGGGCGAAAGACTCAAAAGGGCTAGCTCATCACCCATAGCCCAGCCAACTTGGTTGCTAGAATCTTTTATTTGATACCAATGAAAACGTTGAGTTTGGGTTTTATCTTCATGTAACGCGGCACTTTGCGAAAGAATATCTACGACTAGCCCTTTTCGGAGTAGCCCTGTGGTTTCGGCAGCAAAACTACTATCTTGAAAAATAGAGATATTGGACAATACAACTGCCTGTTGCCCTTGTGCTTGCGCAAAAAAGCAAATCAATGAAATAAAGCTAAAAAATACTTTTTTTATCATGTATTTTCTTGTCTATCACGTATTTAACGAATACCGTTCCGAATTGCTCCATTTTTTGGCAAAAAAGGAAAAAATTAACAAATTGTTTTTGTTTTTAATGGGAACGGGGGTAGCGGTTTAGCGGTATGACGGTGTAACGGGTTTAACGGGTGTAGCGGTGTAGCGGTGTAGCGGTGTAGCGGTATAGCGGTATAGCGGTATAGCGGTATAGCGGTGTAGCGGTGTAGCGGTATAGCGGGGGTAGCCGCTAGTTTCTAGATGCTAGTTGCTGGACGCTAGAGCGTGGAAAGTCGAGCCGAACGGCCGTTCGGGTGTCTAGCAATCGGGTTCTAGAAGCTGGTTACTAGATTGTGGGAAGTCGAGCCGAACGGCCGTTCGGGTGTCTAGCAATCGGGTTCTAGAAGCTG
>CAMZKG010000015.1 GCA_947311105.1 uncultured Saprospiraceae bacterium | reverse complement strand
TTTATTCATACACCTTCAAATTTTGCCTTAATCAAGGAAGACGTTGGAGGCGTGGCAAGCTACGTCGGAGCATTGTTTTTTTACCGAACCATTGCTTAAGATATTAAGATATTATTTTGTTGGTCGTGGGTTGCCATTTTGGAAAGGATTCAACCTATCAAAAGAGCTAATTGAACGCTACAATAATAGCCAATGAACAAAGCCAATGTCAAGGCTTTTCAAAAATAATTATACCAAATATGCCGCTACACCGCCGTACAGAAACTTGAGTGCGTCACTAATATTTCAACTAGACCGTTCTTCATATTTCATTAAAAGCCGACCCGCTTGTTCTTGCAGTTTTTTCTTAAAGAAAGCAGTTCTGCCTAATAAATAACCTTTAAATCCCACGGCCTGTTTGGCCCATCTATGCAAATCAAAAGAATCTGTATGCTTGATGATTTTTCCATTTTCGAACTCAAAAGCGGCTTCGATAATGTTATGTACTTGGCGACCTGTCTGACTAAATTTATATTGAGCTTCCCAGTGAGCAAACCCCCTATGATTCGCATATCTAAAATCAGAAGCCCTAACCAGAAATTTCTTCCCTTTTTGGCTGGCAATGAGCATACGCCACATATTTTTAGCATGCTCCCCCTTTAATACTCCAAAAGCGGGATCTTCAAATACAATGTCATCATGATAATAACTAACCATCTTTTCTGCATCCATATTTGTAAATTATTGCTTTCATCCTATTGATTTTTATGAACTGATTATCTAAGTACTCTTTTTAAGGTACCCACATCTTGGAAAAGATACACACTTTCTCAACTAAATACCACCCTATGACAATCAATCCTAGTTTTTTCAGCAAATCTCCCTAATTTTTCTCATTTTTGCGCAAGCATATCGGAAACCATCCGTATAAAAGACAAAATAGCAACAGAAATGGCAGAAATTCAGGATTTATTCAAGAAGATAATCGCTCATAGTAAAGAGTACGGATTTGTATATCAATCCAGCGAAATATACGATGGTTTAGCGGGTATTTACGATTATGGCCCGTTGGGGGTAGAGTTAAAAAATAACATCAAGACGTATTGGTGGAAGTCTATGGTACAAATGCATGAGAATATCGTTGGATTGGATTCGGCTATTTTCATGCACCCGACCACCTGGAAAGCTTCGGGCCACGTGGACGCCTTCAATGACCCTTTGGTGGACAATAAAGTAAGCAAAAAACGCTATCGTGCAGATGTTTTAGTAGAAGATTATATCCAAAAAATCGAAGATAAAATCAAAAAACAAGTCAAAAAAGGCATTAAGCGCTTTGGAGATGATTTTGATGAAGTGAAGTTTCGGGCAACCGATGGGCGAGCCGTCCAATATGCTGAAAAAATAAAAAATATCGAAGAACGACTTGGTAAAGCCATGACCGATAACGACATGGTTGCCTTGCGTGATTTGATTATTGAACTGGAGATTGCGGATCCTGTGAGCGGCTCTAAAGATTGGACAGATGTGCGTCAATTTAACTTGATGTTTTCGACTCAACTAGGCAATATCGCAGGAACGGAAGGCAAATTATACCTGCGCCCCGAAACTGCTCAAGGGATTTTTGTGAACTTCTTAAACGTCCAAAAGACAACCCGCCAAAAACTACCTTTCGGTATCGCACAAATAGGAAAGGCCTTTCGGAATGAGATTATTGCCCGTCAATTTATCTTCCGTATGCGCGAATTTGAACAAATGGAAATGCAATTCTTTGTCAAACCAGGCACAGAAATGGAATGGTACGAAGCGTGGAAAGCATCTCGTATGAAATGGCATACTGCGCTTGGGACCAGCGAAGATAAGCTAAGATTTCATGACCATGATGCTTTGGCGCACTATGCGAATGCGGCGGCTGATATTCAATTTGAGTTTCCGTTTGGATTTAAGGAATTAGAAGGCATTCACTCACGGACGGATTTTGACTTGAAGGCGCACCAAGAGCATAGCGGCAAAAAATTACAGTTTTTTGACCCACAAGACAATGAAAATTATGTACCCTACATCGTAGAAACATCTATCGGAGCCGACCGCATGTTTTTGGCGATGTTAAGTACTGCCTACACAGAAGAACAAGTGCCTGATGCCAAAGGCGGTACCGCACAACGTATTGTCCTAAAACTTAATCCCGTCCTTGCCCCCATCAAATGTGCCGTTTTGCCTTTGCTGAAAAACAAACCTGAGTTAGTGGCCAAAGCAAAAGCCATTTTTGATGACCTAAAGTTTGATTTCAACTGTCAATATGACGAAAAAGATGCCATTGGGCGGCGTTATCGTCGTCAAGATGCGATTGGTACACCTTATTGCATTACGGTTGATTTTGACACGTTGGAAGATGATACGGTGACCATCCGTGATAGAGACACGCTAGAGCAAACTCGTATCCACATTTCCGAGATTGCCAATATTGTCAAAGAAAAAATTAGCTGGACGCCAGTTTTGAAAAAACTATAAGCAGATTAGGTGTATTAGGCGCTTCACCTTTTGGGGGCATTCCATCGTCAATTTTGGGGTATTGGGCGAGCACGTTTAATCGTCCTAGGCGGTAGCACTCAACTTCTCAACCAGCGATGTCCGAAGGGCAAGCGCTCAACCAGCGAGCGAAGCGAGTGACTCAACCAGAGAGCGAAGCGAACGACTCAACCAACGAACGAAGTGAGTGACTCAACCAGCGAAGCCCGAAGGGCAAGCGTCTCAACCAGCGAAGCGACTCAACTATCTCAAATCCCAAACTCAAACCAACAAATAGACAACAAAATAAAATACCACCAAGAAAGTCAGTAATCCAACCTTCCAAAATCCATGAGCCCGTTTCAGTTCTAAGAATTGCAGGCTTACGCCAAAAAACTTAACGACAGAAGCGATAATAACTGAGACTACTCCTATTTTTCCCGCAAGGGTCTCCGAAAATTGCCAGCTCAGTGTTGTCAAAATTACAAGGAAAATCCAAGTAATCGTATTTTTTTTATTTTCGTTCATGTTCATAACAAACAATTTTTTATCAACTTATCAATAGCAAGTCCAAAGGACAAACATTACAACCAGAGAGCAAAGCGAACGACTCAACCAGCGAAGCCCGAAGGGCAAGCGTCTCAACTAGAGAGCGAAGCGAACGACTCAACCAACGAGCGGAGCGAGTGACTCAACCAGTGAAGCCCGCAGGGCAAGCGACTCAACCTCTAATGCAACAAATACAAAACAGGAAATAGCATCAACCAAATCAAATCGCACATGTGCCAAAAAGCGCCCCCAGTTTCCACATCAAAATGTTCATCTTTGGTATAATGCTCCCCCTTTACCTTGAAATAAAGTGCCAGTAATATAATAACCCCAATTAAAACATGTAGAAAATGAAACCCAGTCAACAACCAATAGAAGGTATAAAAAAGATTTTCACGCAAGTCATATCCATGCTCTAGTTTGACACCGTATTCACTACCTTTTATAAATAGGAATACAATCCCAGAAACAATTGCTCCTAAGATCCAATTGGCACTATTTTTATTCTTTCCTTTTTTGAGTGCTTGAATACCCATTGCCATAAAGTAACCACCCGTCAGTAATGCAATAGTATTAATAGTTGCCAGTCCTTTATTTAGCGTAAGCTGCGACTCATTAAAGATGTCAATATTTTCTTTACGCATGACAAGATACGCAATGATTCCAGCCGAAAAAGTAATTATCTCCACAAAGATTATCACCCATATCAAGATTCCACCAGGTGGATTGTAAATATCTTTTTTCATAATTTCATTTTTAGATTTTCAGTGAAGTCCAAAGAATTACATCAACTTCTCAACTCTCAACCAGCGAAGCCCGCAGGGCAAGCGTCTCAACCAGCGAGCGAAGCGAGTGACTCAACCAGCGAAGTCCGAAGGACAAGCGACTCAACCAGAGAGCGAAGCGAACGAC
>CAMZKG010000014.1 GCA_947311105.1 uncultured Saprospiraceae bacterium | reverse complement strand
TTTGCCCTTACAGAATCGCTGGTTTTTTAGATTTTATTGATGCTTTGGTGCAATTATAATGTTATATTTTTTTGGACGCAAGGCAGGAAATGGAAGTCTTACCTGCTTTTTTTGGCTAAATTTAAGCAAGTTTTTATACAAATAACTGATTATCAGCTACCTGTAATTTATAAATGATACAAAAATGGACGAATAATCTCTTGAAATGGATGAAAATAATTGTTAATTTTCTTGTTTTTGGGCAGGCATCTAATCTGTATTGTAAGCAAAAAATAAAAATCAGTGTAAATCCTACTGCCGTAACGAGAAATCCGTGTCCAACCGTGGCATCCGTCAAATCCGTGTTCCATCCTATTTCTACCCAGTACACATCGGGTAAAATCCTAAAAATGACCGAACCATTGCCAATAAGTAGATTAACGGATAATGATAAGCGGAAGCCTTCCCGACATGCAGGAAGGCTTCAGTTTTGTCTATTGTTAGGTGTGGTTCATCACTTTCTATCCATTTTCCAAGTGAGTTTATAAACATCAACAACTCCATTTTTAGGGACAACTTCAAATTTCCAAATTTGACGATTCTTTTCGTTTTTGATAATGTTGTAAAACTGAACACTACCAAGAATTAGTGGTCCTGATGGGGCCCCAGTAATTACTACCTTCTCTGGATTATATTGGTAAAGCCATTCAATATCAACATCAGTACCAATAAAAACTTCTTTAGTTCCCGTTCCATCTTGATAAAATGATATTGACAAAGTGTTGCTACTTTCTGCATATAGTGTGTCTGCCCTAATCTCCTGTGTGACTTGCGTAATCTCCCAATCACCTACAATGTTATTCCGTTTAACGTCAAAATCTATGGCGCCATCATCTTTGCGACAAGAAAGAAGCGCAAATAGAATACTTGCTAAAATTAATCTTTTCATATTACTGGCTTTAAGTTTTAGAAAATGGGAGTGATTTATCACTCCTTATGTTAAATTCTTACTCAATAAAAATTCGTTTTACTGTCAAATCTCCCCTACTGTCAGATAAATGGATGAAATACACTCCGGCTGATTGAGTTGATAAATCCAAATCAATATGAGTAAGCGTCTTAGATAATTTGGACGAATAAACCACTCTACCGATTACATCGAATACATTAATTGTCAATTCATTAATGCTTCTATTGAATTTTAGACTGATATTCCCATTTGATGGATTTGGGTGTACGTCAACCATCATTTTATTTTCCTCGTTATACTTAGCGTTTAGTTTTTCGGTACTATGAAGTTTTATATCAATACTTCTGTTCTTAAACTCCTCACTATTTATTGTGGCGAGTAAACTTTCTGTTGTGTATGTATAAGTTGGAACTCCTAATTCTTTAGCAAGGTTAATATCTTCTTGCGGTTTGCCAAAGCCACAGTAATAGTTTACACAGCCTCCAGTGACCCAAGTGTTTCCGCAATATACATCAGCCCAGCACTCATTTTCAGTACATCTATTATCAGGTTGATAAACCACTGAAGAGCAATAAGTTGGCGCCCCTCCATCGACTAGGCCAATGCCAGGGATGTTACAGAAATAATCTACACACCCAATATTTTCTGGGCAACCCGGTGTGCTAACAGCAAATGGTCCATATTCTATCGATCCACTCTCTAGTAAAACTTGTTGACCATCCTGGCACACTCCGTATAAATTACAATTGGCTACGTATGCATCGTACCATCCTAAATCTGTGACAATTGTTTCTCCTGTTGCCGGGCAATAGCTGTAAAGAATATTACAATCAAGTGTCTGTTCATAGTTGAAATATTCTATGTAATCGGCTCCATTGCAATGTACCGTTCTCTTACAAGGACTAGTGGATGTTGTTATAGTCCCTGTTTTTGAACCAACGGTGAAACAGGCTTCTTCAGTATCACAACCACTTTGATCTTTTACTACTACACAATATTCACCCGCAGGAAGATTATTGATTGAAGCACCTAGCATTCCATTGTCCCAAGTAGCGGTATATGGAGGGTTGCCGCCACTGATGGCAAGTGTAATAATTCCTGCTGCAACTCCATCACATGTTTCTTCAATGGAAGCGGAAACATCAATTGGATTGGCTTCGCAATCGATTATTTCAAAGCATTTTTTATCTTCGGAGCATCCATCAAATACTCGAACACAATAAATACCTGGCGTTAATCCTCCTATCAGGTTCATCGATGTAGATGTAAAGCCATTTGGTCCTGCCCACTGATAGTGAATCTGGCTTGCTCCCCCTGTCACATTTAAAACAATTGAACCATTTTTTGAGTTTGCGCTACCTGTAACAGCAATTGGCTCAACAAAATCATCAATTGTACCACAGCATTCAATCTTAAATGAAGCTGATGTAGTACAGTTTCCAATGGAAACATTTACAGTATAAATTCCAGGACATAAATCTGTAACGGTATTGCTGAAAAGTTGACTAGGGTTGGGGATGTTTTGCCATTCTATTGTTGCACCTGGAGCTGCACTTATCGTCAGTGCTCCAGAGCAGCTCCCATTACCTTTGCACAAAGGAATGTTCTGTTTGTCAGTTAGTTGAATCTTAGGATTGGGATCTTCATTTCCAACTTCCCAACAGTTTTCATATTCACATCCATCAATATCAGTCGCAACTAAACAGTATGAGCCAGGTTTAAGGTCAAACCTGTCAAGTGAATTATCATCCGAAGCTTTTAGATCTTTCCATCTGTAAGTAAAAGGACTATGTCCAAGCCCTTCACAATCTATAGATGCATATATTTTGCCTCCTACACCACATTTTGCAGCAACTACTTCTGCGTCAACTCTACAATCTTCGCTACAGACACATTGTATTCTGACCGATTTACTCACAGTCCCACATAAGGCGTCAGTTACATGGACTGTATATTTTCCAGAGAGAACATTCTTTAAATCTTCACCATCATCATTACCTTGAATGCCATGATTCTCTTGAACAGTCCACGTGACCAGGTTGAAAGGAGGAAAAATATAGTCCTTGTCCAAATTACATCATAAGGAGGAAATCCTCCATTTATATGTAAATCAATTTTGCCATTGTGACAATGTTGATTGAATGTCGGATGCAGAATATCCGCTGTCAATACATCCTGTGCACTGATAGTCATGTGCAACAATAGCAGCATCATAAAACTTGTTATGTATTTGATTTTATTTTTCATTGTTAATGTTTTTTGATGTTTGACTTAAAATAAGCTACTGGATCATTTGATTCTTTCAGTGCATTGGCTACACTATCTGAAACCCAATAGTACTTTCCATTAGCCTGTAATAATACATTTTTATTATATTTGGCTTTGGATTTTTTTATTTCTTGCATGCGACTAAGCTCATCATCTATCCTATAATTCACATTGTTGTCAAAAGATATTATTAGATTGTTGTCTGTATCAACATAACTGACAAAAAACTCTAATTTATCTGGTAAGGGAAATTTACTACACATTTCCCATTTATTCATCTTCCGTCCAGGGTATTTAAATGCAAAATGATAAGCGTCCCTAAAGGGCATCAATGATTTAAATATGTAAAAATGATCTGTTGTTTTAAGGAATAAGAAAACAGAATCATTGTATTCGATAAAGTCATAATATATTGGTTTATGAGAATTGTAAATATCATCACAATCACAACTATCAATATTTAATGTTTGGGGCGAAGGGAAAAAAGGAATGCCATCGCTTTTACGACTACTTAACATACTTAAATCGACACATTCAAAGGTAAACTTCCAAAAACATAGTGAGTAATCTATTTTATTACGAACCAAAGGCTCATTACCTTTTCCAATAAAAAGTGAAATGAGTTTATCTTTTACGATAATGTAGTTCAAATGAAATTTTTTATCTTCAAACCTTTCATTCCACTTAGCAGAACTAAATGCAGTGAGCGTTTTTACATTGTTTTTTAATTTAAAAATAGACAAATCATCTTCAACAAAATAGATAGTCCCATCCATACTTAACACCATTTTTGTATAGAGAGTGCTTTGAGCAGATAATTTCATTGCAGAGCAAATTATCATCGATATTAGAATTACATTTTTCATTCTGTTATGTTTTAGTGATTAGTAATGCCTAAATTTCTTTGTAATTCAGATACTGTTTTATCGGTAGATACTAATATTACAGCAACTATTGCATTGGTCTCAATTGAGCCATTGTTATTTAGATCATCTGGCGTACCATTATTATCAAAATCATGTTGCCATTCGTTAATCATCACGAACTTCCATTTATAATATCCAAACAAGGCATTAAATTCTATGTCATTCAATGATGAGAATTCAGTACCATAAGGATGGGTCTAGCAATTTTCCATCTATTTGAGTGATTTGATGATTATTAAAAATCGAAGCAGGATTTCCATTCGGCCCTTGCCCTTCTGTACTTTTTGTATTATCAATTAAGTCACTATAGTAGGTCGAATATTGTTTTCCCACAACAAAGGGGTCTTTGGGGATCATCACATACTTATAATTGGGATCCCATATACCTGTGAAAATCCCACTACTGGCAGACCAGTCTTTCACAAAAAAACCATCAGCATCCGTTTGTGTTTTTGGTGAAAAAAGCACAAAATCGTCATTAACGGTACTATGATTTATATTTTGAATTTTCAATAAATCAATAAAAAAACGAGCCCAACTTCCACATTGCCCATCATTACCAGCGAGTAAATCTTTTGTTGTAAGATTAACACAGTCCCAGCTTTTATAATAGAAAAGGGGTTGATTATTGTCGGCTGCGATTATGTTTTTAGTTTGTAATTTAGCCCAAATCTTATTGATTATTTGCGATGGATCAGACAGGTTATTGGCACTTTTACATCCTACCTTAAGTAAGGTGTGAAACCAAGCATATCCTGGTTGATTAGTGACCAACTCTGGTGCATCATGCGTAACATACAGAGTATTCTCACTTTCATCAATATCTCTCCATCCTGAGATACCATCTTTGGATATTTGCCATTTGATCTTGAATTTCTCAAAATACTTTACTCTGTTATCGACAAAAACACGATTGGCATCTTTCCAGTCATATGTGATTTTTCCGCCACTCGGTGTCGCTAGCTGCTTGGGAAATTCAATGCGAACTGATGTTTGATTTACCGAGATGTATGGCCCTAATCCCCTGATGTATTGCGGAGTTGAGCAATTTGTCTCAAAAATGGCTTTAACTCTTGCTTTTGTACCACTAACATAGGCTACAGGTTTACTTTCGGCAATAGTGCCATTGTTTCCAGTACTACAATTTCCAGAGTTATTTTTTACAAAGTGGGGTGCCATAAATTCACCTGATGAATCATCCTTTGTGATAGGAATATAATTGGTGTTTTGAGTTCCACCGAAGTGTACTTCTTTCAGACATTGACCATATTCAAAGTGATTTTGTGCATAGCCCATTAATGAATATAGCATTAGAGCAATTAAAAATTTTAATTTCATAATTTTAAAATTTAGGTTAAAAAATGTTCAAAATGAAACTAGATTTTAAATATGAGTAAAATCGCTATCTATGCTACATCGCTTAGAACTGGGATTGATAATCTGTGTTTTCGAATTCGTTCGATGTATGTGGATTTTCTCTTTATTGCCAATCACTAGCTTCGATTTTCGTCAAAATGGCTTCTATCTGGTGAATATTTACAACATTATTCACCAAAGAGCTTGGGCCAATATCGACCCAAGCAACCATAAAACAAAAAAAACATCCATTCCCTAAGCACACAATTCAGCCAATAATACACAATAATCGGCTCCATACATTTGCTCACAAGATACTAACTTTTTAGATTTACTCCTTACAGAATCGCTGGTTTTTTTAGATTTTATTGATGCTTTGGTGCAATTATAATGTTATATTTTTTTGGACGCAAGGCAGGAAATGGAAGTCTTACCTGCTTTTTTTTTGCTAAATTTAGGTAAAATTTTTATGCAAATAACTGATAATCAGCTACTTGTAATTTATAAATGATACAAAAATGGACGAATAATCTCTTGAAATGGATGAAAATAATTGTTAATTTTCTTGTTTTTGGGCAGGTATCTAATCTGTATTGTAAAGCAAAAAATAAAAATCAGTGTAAATCCTATTGCCGTAACGAGAAATCCGTGCTCATCCGTGGCATCCGTCAAATCTGTGTTCCATCCTATTGTGTCCAGAGCACAACGGGACAAAGGCGTTAAATTCATGTTAAAACCATAGAATAACCCATTTTAGAGATAATTCCGTATTAGTTTTGGCGAAAGCCGATAAAAAGACTAACTTCGGTCTGACGAAAAGACAATGACAGAGCGCAAAATAAAATGGATAATTGGGATTATGGGGATTGCCTTGGCGGGCATTATCTACCTGCAATTGCATTCGATTCGTCGGGGAATTAAGCTAAATACCGAGCAGTTTGATAAAAATGTTTTTGCGGCATTGTCTAATGTCGCCCGTCGTTTGGAGCTGAATGAGCAGAAAGATGCGGTGATAGCCATAAATGGGTATTCGGCGGAAGAGATAGAAAAAGATGCAGATGAAGACTTTTCCTTGGTGGATGTGATGAAAAATGTCATCGGTAGTCAAGGAGATAAAAAGAATATAGGGGAGACCCTGAATGCTTTTACCAAGGAAATGGATAATATCTCCGTGGAGCAGCGAGTGCCCGTAGCTAAGTTGGAGTCTTTTTTCCGCAAGGAAATGAAAAATAATGGCATCAAACTGGATTATAGTTACGGGGTGTATTCTAATGATAAAGAAGAGTTTGTGATTTATAATGGACATTATCTGATTGACGGAAGTAATCAGCGCATTCAAAAACGGTTTTCGGAGCTCCAAAAATCGCCGTATAGTGTTTATTTGTTTGGGCAAGACAAAGTGTCTCCAGGGAAGTTATATGTTTTGTTTCCACAAAAACGGAATTATATTCGCTCGACTTTGATGCCTTTTATTGTGGCGGCGATTTTGTTTACGGGGATAATCATGTCTATCTTTTCTTATACGATTTTTGTGATCTTGCGACAAAAGAAGGTGTCCGAGATGAAGACCGATTTTATGAATAATATGACGCATGAATTTAAGACACCTATTGCGACGATTTCTTTGGCGGCCGACTCCATGACAAATCCATCTATCATCAACAATCCAGAGAAAATAGAGCGATTTGCCAAAATCATCAAGCAGGAAAATCAACGAATGCATAAGCAGGTGGAGCAAGTCCTAAATTCCGCAAGGTGGGAGAAAAAAGAAGTACAGATTAATCTCGAACCCGTTGATTTGCATCAAATAATAGAGCGGGCTGTCCAAAATATCAGCTTGCAAGTAGAGCAAAAAGGGGGCGAGATTGTGATGTCATTGGACGCAACCCATACTTTGTTGAGTGTAGATAAGACGCATATTTCTAACATTATTCACAATCTATTAGACAATGCCAATAAATATACCCCAAAAAATCCAAAAATTTCTGTCCTAACACGCAATGTGAATAGGGGAATTGAAGTTGTAATAGAAGATAATGGGATAGGGATAGGCAGAGAAGGAAAAAAACACATTTTTGAGAAATTCTATAGGGTTCACACAGGTAATCGACACGATGTCAAGGGATTTGGCTTGGGTCTGTCTTATGTGAAAACGATAATTGAGCTTCATGGTGGGCGCATCAGCGTCGAAAGTGAACTCGGCAAAGGGAGTAAGTTTATTTTGCTTTTTCCCAAAAAGAAATAGCTAGCTTCAAAGCGGCTGGGCACTAACAAAAAACTTTTTTTATGACTAACACTAACAATAGAATATTATTGGTAGAAGATGATTTGAACTTTGGGGATGTACTCAAATCATATTTAGAAATGCATGATTATGACGTCACTTTGGCGACAGATGGCGAAGCGGGATGGGAAGCCTTCAAAAAAGGAACGTTTGAATTATGTATTCTCGATGTCATGATGCCAAAGATGGATGGATTTTCTCTCGGGCGGTTGATTCGGGAGAAAGATAAAGTGGTCTCTTTGATATTTTTGACCGCCAAGATGCTCAAGGAAGATGTCATTGAAGGGTTAAAACTCGGCGCAGATGATTATATCACCAAGCCTTTTAATTCAGAAGAATTATTGCTCCGAATCCAAAATATCTTTAAGCGCTCCGTAAAAAAGCCTGATGAGAAGATGCCCGATGAATTTTCTTTTGGAAAATACCATTTTAGCTTCAAAAATCGAATCCTTTCTTTTAATGAAGGCGAAGTGGAGACGAAGCTTTCGCCAAAAGAAGCCCACTTGCTCCAGTTGTTTTGTGTAAAAATCAATGATATTTTGCCGCGCTCGGAAGCTTTGGAAAAAATTTGGCTAGAAGACAATTATTTTACCGCAAGGAGCATGGATGTATTTGTCACTAAGCTAAGAAAATACCTTAAAAATGACCCCGATATTGAGATTGTCAATATTCATGGTAATGGATTTCAATTATTAGATCGGTCGGTCGGTTAAGCTTGCGCAAAATGAGATTTATACTGTTTTTCATGAGCCTATTGTTTGCTTTTTCTGGCGCAAGCCAAGTGGAGTGGGTCGGGGGTAGGACGTTTGATTTTGGAGACATCGAAAAGGGGGTGCCAGCCTCTGCTACATTTACCTATAAAAATATATCTGACGAGCCCATTGTCCTAGAAGTAGTTCGCTCTACCTGTGGCTGCACGGTGTCTGAATGGTCCAAGCAACCTGTCGAGCCTGGCCAAACAGATAGTATCGTGGTCGTGTATAGCGCCCACAAAGCAGGATATTTTCAAAAGAAAATCAAGGTCTTTTTTGCTGGAAAGCGAAAGGCCAAGAAATTGACCATATTGGGCGATGTATTTGAGTATGAATAGAGAATCTGGCTGCTTGGTCGAAAAAATACGCAACTTCGTACGAAATCAATGGTATAAATAGGTCAAAGTTGGATGTTTTTGCGTTACTTTGCTGAAATGAACTATTTGGAATAAATTTCTTTTGTTCTGATACTTTCCAAAAAAATACTAAACCGTGACGATTTTTATAGCATTACTTATTTTCTACCTTTTGACAAGCTTCACACTAGCCAAATTATTTGAGAAGGCTGGAGTAGAAAAATCCAAAGCATATATTCCTGGCATCAACTTTATCGAATGGGCAAAGCTCATTGGGCGCAAGCCGATATATGCCTTGTGGCTGTTAGTTCCTATAGTGAATATCTTTATTTATGCGGGTATGGCGGTGGATATGGTGCGCTCCTTTGGGCGTTATGGTTTTTTGGATAGTTTTTTGGCGGTGATAGCGACACCTATTATTTTCTCCTCTATTGGCAAAAAAGAGCAAGACACCTACCGTGGACCCAATTATACCATGGAAAAAGAATATAAAGAGAAGATGGCGGAAGCCAAAAAAGCTGGCGATAAGGCCACCTATCAAAAATTACTTAGAACAAGTCCTTACGAGAAAAATAGCGCAAGAGAATGGGCAGAATCAATAATTTTTGCGGTATTTGCGGCGGCTTTTATACGGATGTTTTTGATAGAAGCCTATGTGATACCGACGCCATCGATGGAGGGTTCTTTGTTGGTGGGGGATTATTTATTTGTGAGCAAGGCGCATTATGGTATTCGTTCTCCGATGACGGTTTTGCAGATTCCTTTGTTGCACAATAGAATTCCTTTTTTGAATAGAGAGTCATATTTGCGTAAGCCAAGCTTGGGTTATCATCGGCTAAAACCCATAGAAAATGTAGATCGAAATGACCCAGTCGTGTTTAATTACCCAGAAGGGGATAGTGTGTATGTGGTGCCTGGAAGGACTTTTAGTGTGTATGATGTGCGTAGAAATAAAGGATTGGCAGTGATTCCCAGTCGCTATCCATTGACCCTACGACCTATTGACAAGCGGGATCACTACATCAAGAGATGTATTGGTATAGGAGGAGATACTTTACAGGTTCGAGATCGGCAAGTTTATATCAACGGGAAGGCCGTGAAGAATCCAAAAAATATGCAGTTTAACTATAAGGTCGTGTCGGTGGGGGCTCCTATCAGCCCGCAGGCGTTGGCAGCGATGGGTGTTTCCAAAAAAGTAGGTAATACCAGCGATGTATATGCGCTAAATAGCGAGCAAGTAGAAAAGATAAAAAGCCTAAGTCCAGATATTCTTGTGGAAGTCCAGACGAGTAATCCGCCAAATATGGGCTTGTTTCCGCATGACCCCAAGATTATGGGCAATTGGACGGTAGATAATTATGGGCCCGTAGTTATTCCCCGCAAGGGTATGACCGTTCCCTTAAATGCCTTTACATTTCCATTTTATCAGCGGGTGATTAGGGTGTATGAAGGCAATAAGCTAGAAGTCAAAGACGGTAAATACTATCTGAATGGTCAGGAAGCACAAAACTATACGTTTAAGATGAATTACTATTGGATGATGGGAGATAATCGACATCAATCAGAAGATTCTCGATTTTGGGGATTTGTACCCGAAGATCATATCGTAGGTAAGCCATTATTTATATGGATGTCTATGGAGAAGTCTGGTCCGAATAAGGGGGTTCGTTGGAATCGAATCTTTAAATCAGCGTCTAGTTTTTAATCCCCTTGCGGGAAAAAAGAAAAGCCGACTTCCTACTAGGATGTCGGCTTTTTTTATATGGTGGAGAATACCGGAGTCGAACCGGTGACCTCTTGCATGCCATGCAAGCGCTCTAGCCAGCTGAGCTAATCCCCCAATTGGATGGCAAAGTTACACTTTTTTTGTAAAAAGCCTTTTTTTGATAAAAAGATAACAAAGAAACCTAAAAAGTGACTTCATCCTTTCTCTTGTTTGGGCATAGAAAAAGAGAAAACACATAAGGATAAGAGCATATTTAGGTAAATAAAGTGACATTTTTTCATAAAAAAAAGGATTAGAGTGCCATTAAATTCGTTTTATTGTGTAATAATGCCTATTTTTGTGGTCTTACGTAGATATTTCCCTTTATATATTTTGAATTATGGTATAGGCAGCGAATAAGATGTTCGTCTTGTCCTATCATCAGCATATTCTCTATGTAAGCAAAACAAAGAACAAAACAAACGAAAATGAAACAAGCACTATTCATCCTCATCCTTTTTACAGGAGGGTTGCTTTCTGCGCAATCTAATCTTAAGTTGCAATTTGAGCCACAAACCCCTAGAAGAGTTGTTGATTTAAAATCAGAATACACGGAAGTGAGTATCTGCGGCTTGGAGGTAGGTCAAACGTACAGCATTGCCAGTGGGTATATTTCTAGTGATGACCCGTGTAGCTTTGAAATCGGAGTGTCCAACACTTCTTTTTCTAGGAACGTGATGTTTGTTGCTGATGAGAGCTGTGAGACTTTTTGGTTTAGAAAAACTTGTGATGGGAATGTCAGTGCTTACATGTCATTATATTGTAATAGCTGTGCGGTAAAAGAAGAGAAAGACACACCCGAGCAAGGGGTTGTGACGGCTCTCTGGGGAGGGGATTTGCAAAGTTTGATTGAGGATAATTTTATTGGCGGTAATTGTTTTGATGTTTCTAATGTGACCTTTTCTGGTGGAGCCACTCAGTTAGGGACTTTTAGTAATGGAACAGGGGCGATGGGTCTAGAAACTGGGATTATTCTTTCTTCAGGTAATGTGAATTTGGCTCAGGGGCCGAATACTAGTGGTAATGCGTCTGCAGTTGCAGGCGGAGGGAACTCGGATCTTGATTTGAATGGGTTGACGTCGCAGGCGCTTCGAGATGTAGCCGTATTGGAATTTGACTTTATTCCTACGACTGATGTGGTTCAGTTTGATTTTGTTTTTGGTTCTGAAGAGTATTGTGAATGGGTAGATAATCAATACAATGATGTATTTGGTTTTTTCATATCTGGGCCAGGGATAGCTGGATCACAAAATATTGCATTACTGCCAACAGGGGATGTGATAACGATTAATACCGTAAACAACGGGACAAACTCTGCGTATTTTGTCCCAAACTCAAGTGGTTGTGGAGCTGGTGCAATAAATAATGAAATTGAATACGATGGATATACTACCGTATTAACAGCAATTGCGAATATCCCTGATACTAGTTGTCAAGTATATCATTTACGATTGGGGATTGCGGATGGGTCGGATAGTGCTTTGGATTCTGGCGTCTTCTTGAAAAAAGGAAGTTTTAATGCAGGCTCTGAATATGAAGTGACCGCTAATGACTTGATATCTGGGACAGATGAGACGGTAGAAGGGTGCGGAGATGCTTTTTTTAGATTTAATAAACTTGCGGACTCAAAGTTTCCAGTGGATATTACCTTTACGATTCTCGGGACAGCAACATCTGGAGTAGATTATGCTCCTTTGCCTACAACGATAACAATCCCAGCAGAAGACCAATATTTTGATTTGCCCGTTACAATCTTTGCAGACGGTATTCCAGAAGGCTTAGAGACGATAGAGTTATTGATTGATGCGAATGTTTGTTCTTGTTTGAACCCGACGATAGTCTTGAATATAATAGAGCCAGATCCTATTCTTGTCCAACAATTTGATACGGTATTATGTGAAGGTGGCTCCGGTTCATTGGTTTTAGATCCGAGTGCCACTGGTGGGGCTCCGCCTTTGACATACGATTGGAGTAATGCTAGCACCTTATCTTCGATAACCGTTCCTTCTGCAACAGGTATTTATTCTGTTACGGTAACAGATGCATGCGGTGGTACGGAAGAAGCTGTTTGGAATATTACAGAAGCTCCTGCACCTACGGTTGATATTTCTGGTGATGGATCAATCTGTAATGGGGGATTTGTGGATATTGATTTAGCTTTTACGGGGACAGGACCTTGGACCGTAGAGATTTATAAGGATGGTTTATTATGGAATACAATGACTTTTCTTACCGCTAATGCGATCTTTTCTGTTTCGGATGTTGGGGTTTATACCGTTCCTGGAGTTTCAACAAGTAGTTGTGATGGCTTTGGGACAGGATCTGCAACGATAACCGCAGCTACTTTACAGTCAACATCCATTGTGACTAGTGAGCTTTGTGCTGGAGAAGATAATGGGTCAATTGAAGTAATACCCATTAATCCTGGTAATTATACTTATACATGGTCGCCAATACAACCAAATAATCCTTTGATTGAGAATTTATCACCAGGATTGTATCAGTTGACCATCTCTGATGCAAGTGGTTGTACAGCTATAGAGTCTTATGATGTTTTTGCGGCAACGCCGATGACCGTCGATTCTTTTTCTACGGAAGTTAATTGCTTAAATCCTAGTGATGGCACGATTGATTTAGCGGTTAGTGGAGGGCAGTCAGGTTATACTTATTCTTGGGATAATGGTGCGAATACTGCTAGCTTGTTTGGATTGACTGCTGGAACGTATTTCTTTACTGTCACAGATGCCAATAATTGTGAAGTGATGGGATCAGAAACCGTCGAAGAAGGAGTTGGCTTCCCCGTTGCTAATATCGAGCCTGCATCCATAGTCGATTGTAATAATCAAACTATCTCCCTTTCGGGAAATGGCTCTTCAACTAGTGCGGGTACAACATATAACTGGGTGACAACAGACGGTAATATCGTGTCTGGAAGTACAACTTTATCTCCTGTGATAGATATGGGTGGGACTTATACCTTAAGTGTTACTAATATCCTTGGCTGCGTTAAAGATACAAGTATTACCGTTTTGGATGACTTAATAGAACCAATTGCTAATGTAGCAGCTTTGGGAGAATTAGATTGTAGCAATCCTTCTATGACTTTGGTGGATAATGGTAGTTCTACTGGAATTGATTTTTCTTATTTGTGGGCAACTGCAGATGGTAATATTGTATCAGGAAATACGAGCTTAACACCAGTAGTTAATTCGTCGGGTACATATACACTTGTTGTAACCAACGATGTCAATGGATGTACAGCGACCGTAGATGTACCTGTAACAGGTGATACAATCTCGCCAATTGCCATGATTAATCCTGCTGGTGCATTATCGTGTGTTGACTCCATAATTACTTTAGATGGTGCTGGGTCTTCAATAGGAAGTGAATACACTTATAATTGGACAACAGCCGATGGTAATATCATCTCTGGTGTAGATGCACTAAATCCAGTCATAAATCAACAAGGCGCTTATACGTTAGTTGTTACCAATAGCAATAATGGTTGTACTAGCTCGGAGTCTGTGTTGGTTGCCCAAAATATAGATGTAGCAACTCCAGATGCAGGAGATGCAACAACCATCGGATGTACTCAGACTTCTGTAATCTTAAATGGTAGTATCTTGCCAAGTAATGCTACCTTTGAATGGGTTACTTTGAATGGTAATATCGTCGGTGGTGCTACAACATTGTCACCAGAAGTAAATTCACATGGTGATTATACTTTGATTGCTACGCATCCTGTTTCAGGTTGTACATCAGAGAGTACCGTGACAGTGGGACTTGATCAAGATGTTCCAGTAGCCAATGCCGGAACAGGTGTGGATATTACGTGTAATACGCCGACAATTAGCCTAGATGGAAGTAATTCGTCGCAAGGCGCTAATTATACCTACAATTGGTCAACCACTGACGGTAATATCGTCTCTGGCGGCACAACATTGAGCCCAATGGTAGATATTAGTGGCGTTTATCAATTAATGGTCACAGATGATGTTAATGGTTGTACATCTTTGTCTTCTGTTACCATAGGGCTAAATAATCAACCCCCATCTGTTGAGCCAGGTCTTCCTGCTACTATTGATTGTAACTCTCCCATAGTTACTTTAGGTCCATCGACTCCTTCTGGAAATGCCAATCTTACTTATTCTTGGACAACGGTAGATGGTAATATTGTCGCAGGTGCAGCAACAGACAATCCACAAGTCAACTCAGATGGATTGTACGAGGTAGTAGTGACAGACAACACAAATGGCTGTACAAGTACAGGGCAGGTGCTTATTGATGAAGACTTGAATTATCCTACTGTTGGGTTGGTAGGGGATGATGAAATTACTTGTACCGCATCATCTGCTACGATTACAGCTGTAGCATCTTCAACAGGGGCGATTACCTATAATTGGACGACTACCGATGGGTTTATTCAATTTGGAAATGGGACGAATGCTATTACCGTCAATCAAGCGGGCACTTATGCTGTGGATATTGTAAATACAGATAATGGCTGTTCCGTTCAGGATAGTTTTGTGGTTTCCACAAATGCAGATTTTCCCAATGCAGTAGCTGCCACACCTAGTGAGTTAACGTGTCTGGTAGATACAGTTGAAATTTATGGCACAGGGTCAAGTAGCGGCTCTCAGTTTGTGTATTCATGGACGACTGCAGATGGTAATATTATTTCAGCTTCAAATATTTTAGATGTAGTTGTGGATGAGCCGGGTACCTATATTTTAGGGGTGACAGATATAACGAATAATTGTGCTTCTACTTTTACTATCACAGTAAATGAAAACCTAGAAGTCCCAACAGCTGATGCTGGACTGACTCAGACTCTTTTGTGTGGAGTTGATAGCTTGCAGCTCGCAGGGATGGGAAGTGCAAATGGTGGTTCTGTTGAATATGCGTGGACAACTCAGAATGGTAGTATCCTTTCGGGAAATAATACCGCAAGTCCTTTTGTTAATGCATCGGGTACTTATTATTTGAATGTGACTAATAGCAGTAATGGATGTTCTGCTATGGATAGTGTGATTATTGATCAAGATGTAAACATCCCAACCGTTGATGCAGGCCCTGACCTTATGATTAACTGTCAGGTGAGTTCTGTAGAACTAGGTACAACAACTACAGCTACTGGATCTAATTTTACCTATCAGTGGACTGCTTCTGATGGCGGCGTTTTGCCAACTAATTCTAATACTCCATTTCTTACGGTCACGGATGCAGGAACATACGAGCTTTTGGTGACAAATACCGATAATGGCTGCAAGGCCGTATCTGTGGTTGATGTAGAGAAGAATGTGGATTTGCCTGTTATCGATCCAGGTTTGCCGAGTGAACTGAATTGTTTAGTTGATACAACTTTAGTAGGAGGATTGGGGACTAGTGCGGGGTTGGAGTTCTCATACGCATGGACGACGCCTAATGGTAATATTGTGTCAGGAAATAGTAGCAGTCAGGCATTGGTAAATGCTCCAGGAGACTATGTCCTTGTTATCACAAACACGCAGAATTTTTGCGAAAGCCAAATGAATATTAGTGTGACAGAAGATGTAGTTGAACCAAGTATTAGCATGGGGAGTCCAAGTTTGATTACCTGTACAACGCCAACGGTTGATTTGTCTGCTATTGGCTCAAGTGCAGGAAGTGAATTTGATTATCTTTGGTCAACTACTTCAGGAAATATTGTTTCTGGAGAAATGTCTTTGACACCTACAGTTAATCAGCCAGGTTTTTATACGTTAGTAATTACCAATTCATTAAATGGTTGTTCAGCTATTGATAGTGTTGAAGTAGATAAGGATAATTCGCAGCCTACGGCTTTGATTGAGCCCGTAGCTAAGCTTACTTGTAATGTTTCGGAAATTATGATTGATGCTACAAATTCTTCTGCGGGTAGTAATTTTACTTATTCTTGGACAACAGCCAATGGCACTATTCTCTCTGGGGGAGATGCTTTGAATCCTACAATTAACTCGCCTGGTGATTACCACCTTGTTGTTTTAGATAATTCTAATAATTGTACGTCTTTTGCAGATGTTACGGTGAATGAAGATATTGCTCCACCAATTTCGGAAGCGGGCCCAAATGCAACGATTTATTGCGGGGATACCAAGGTGGCGCTAGATGGAACTGGGACTGATGTTGGAGCTTCGTTTGTGTATCAATGGACAACACTAGATGGTAATATTGTTAGTGGCGCGACCACCTTGTATCCTGAAGCTAATGAAGTCGGTACTTATTACCTTGCGGTAGAAAACACTACAAATGGGTGTCAAGCTGTGGATAGCGTCGTTGTCGTTGCAGATGTTAATGCACCCGTTATCGTTGTAGCGAATAGCCCTCAGTTAACATGTGATGTTACGGAAATTGTGATTAATGCGACAAACTCTAGCAGTGGGGCGGACTTTGATTATTCTTGGTCAACAGGTAATGGCCATATAGTTGCTGGCGGAAAGTCCAATAGTCCTACCATTGATAAAGAAGGGAAATATTTACTTACATTAACTAATACTTTAAATGGTTGTGAAACGACGAAGGAAGTTAACATCGAGCAAAATATTGAAGAGCCCATAGTCGCAGGAGCTGTCAATGATATGCTGACTTGTAAGTTGGATGAAGTAGATATTAGTGCTTCTGCAACGGGGTCGGGAACTTTATTCGACTTCCAATGGAGTTCTACGGGTGGTAATATAGTCTCTGGAGATTTGACACCGAGCCCTAAGGTGAATTTAAAGGGAACTTATACGGTGATTGTTAAGGATTTAAGTAATGGCTGTACTTCAGAAAAGTCCTTTGTCGTGGAAGAAAATAAACTTGCTCCAGACTTGGTACTTGCAAATCCTGATGATATTACCTGTAAGCAGACTACCGTCGTGCTAAATGCTTCTTCTAGCAATAATGATGTTTCTTATAATTGGACAGCCCTTACGGGAAATATTGTTTCAGGGGCTAATTCGGCTACTCCGGTGGTGAATCAAACAGGTGATTATGAAGTTGTTATTACCGACGATGGCAATGGTTGCACAACCTTAAAAACAGTAGCAGTGAGTGAAAATGTCACTAAGCCTATTGCTGATGCAGGTCAAGATTTTGATATCCCTTGCTCAAGTAATTCTGTCCAAATTGGACCTGCCAATGTAAATCCAGATTATATCTATTCTTGGAGTACTTCAACGGGGAATATAGTTTCTGGTGCAAATTCTTCAAACCCAATAGTTGCTGCTGTCGGTAGCTATCTTTTACAAGTAGAAAATAAAGAAAATGGGTGTGTGGAAGATGATGCGATGTATGTGTCGGCTCCACCAAAAGTTTTAGATGTAGCATTTGACATTGAAGGAGTCGTGTGTAATGGCGCCGGCGGGTCTATTAAGGTTGTGAGCGTGACTGGTGGTACTCCTCCATATCTTTTCTCTTTTGATAACGGTAGTAGTTTTGGTGCATTAGATGTGCAGGGTGGACTCGTGAGTGGCTCTTATAATGTTGTGGTTCAGGATGTTATGGGGTGTGAATATGAAGCTCATGCTATTATACCTTCTGCTGATTTGCCAGTGATAGAAACAAATTCCATCTATTATATAGAGTCGGGTGATAGTGCACAACTGCAAGTGTTTACTAGTATTTTGCCAGATGATATTGATACTATTATTTGGGATTCAATAGAATACCTTTCTTGTACTAATTGCTTAAATCCTATTGCTAAGCCCCTAGTGTCAACCAATTATGAAGTAGAAGTAATTGATAAAAATGGATGTGATGCTTCTGCAAGAATTGCTATTTTTGTTAGTGATCCTGATATCTACATTCCCAATGTGTTCTCTCCAAATTCTAATAACCTAGAAAATAGTAGCTTTTACATTCATGCCAAGACTAACAAAGTAAAAGAAATTACAGCACTTAGTATTTTTGATAGGTGGGGGAATCAGGTTTTTATTCAAGAGCATTTTCTGCCAAATGATCCTTATGCGGGCTGGGATGGAACGTTTAGAGAACTTGAATTAGAACCCGGTGTTTATGTATACCATGCTGTTGTTGAATTTGTTTCTGGAAAGAAAGTGTCATATGCTGGCGATGTGACTATCGTGAAGTAAGGTGTTTTGTCCTTGCAAATATCGTGCGATACCTGTTATCGTTGTTTGTATGTAACTGTTTAGGTGCTCCTGTTTTTAGGCAAAAAATAGGCATTTTTGTGTGTGTTGAAGCTATTTTTTTTGAAGCGTAGCTAGGCTACGTGATGAAAAAATAGCAAAAACAGGCGCAAAAAGGGCATTTTGTGGCAAAAATCTGCGGGTACCTAAATAGGTACCAAAATAGTTAATAATCTAGAAAAAGGACTGAATGCGTCAGCTTTTATCATTTCTTGTTTTGTTTGCCGTAGTTTTCTCATGTGGCTCATGTAGAAAGGATCCCCCTGTGGGGCCATCTGCTACTGTGCAAGTGTCTATAAAAACAGTATTTGGCGACGAGCCATTTATTGCAGGCAAGGAGTATGCCTATCCATCGGTCGGCAGTATAAAATTTGATGACTTGGCTATCTTCTTGTCAGATATCTCTCTAGTCGCCGCCAACGGAACAGATGAAGTTGCCTTGGACGAAATCGCCTATTTGGATATTGCGGACGCCCAATATGATATGAGCACTTCTGAGAAAGGATGGGTGCAGTCTTATTTTTCAGTACCTTTAGGTGACTATACAGGCATAAAGTTTGGGTTTGGTGTCGGGCATGAAGATAACAATCAAAGTCCTGAAAACTTTTCTACGGGAAGTCCTTTGGGTGTTGTAGATCGTTATTCTAGCCAATATCTTAGTTATGTTTTTGAAGATATTGCGGGCGAGTATTATTTGGCAGCAGATACTACTTCTTTTAGTATCAAAATCATTGAAGATAAAAGTTATCGACAGGTCTCACTGAATGAGAGCTTTTCGGTCGTAGAATCTGGCAATGAAATAGAAATTGTATTTGATCTTAAGAAGGTCTTCCAAAGAAATGACTCTATCATGGATTTAACGGCTTATCCTATGATTATTTCTCCTGCGCTTCCGCAAATGGATTGGTTGTCCAAAAATATGGAGTATTCGTTTTCTTATTAGTGTCAATGTACGCTCGCTTTGCTCGCTTTTGGTCTTTAGTGCGCTCCTTCGTCGCTGTTGGTCTTTGGTGCTGCCGCAGCGGCTTGCATCTACGCCGTGTTCAGTTTTCTTAGCTTCTTCAGCTCCATTTCTTCCATATTCATCCCGCTATTAGCAATAAGATTACTTTTTTTTTAGAATATTTGAATAGATATGATAAGATTTCTATTCACAAATAAATGGTCATAATATATTGGTAATAAGCGGGTTATGCTGTTATTTTGCATATATGCTAGTTCGTTGTTGTTCACAAAAAAAATTTTATGTTATTTTTTTCTCTTAGATATACTCCCATATTTGTATCGTAAAAGGAAATAAGCAACAATTCAAAAGTGAAAAATGAAGTTTGTTTCTTTGGATATGTTCATGGGATATTTAGTGAGATAGTTATTTTAGAAGGGAAATAACTATCTCCTAAATACATTAAAGTTAACAGTTGGGTAGAAAAGAGCAGATTAGGAGAGTGTTAATAAATTAATTGAGAAATAGTCGCCATAAAAAGAATATTTTTTTACGGGAAACCGTTTTTTAGGCGAACTTAAGATATGTTCATGGGATTATAATTTGTTGTTAATGTCGCATCTAAAGAGATGCGACATTTTTTCACAAAATCATCTCATAAGTAGTTGATTTGTAGATTGTTGTGGCTAGGAAAGTAGGGATAAGTCTTCACAGTGCAAGTTCATTGTTATTTGTCTAATATGACTTTGATATTATCTTTGTATCATCAAAAAGGAAATACACATTCTTTTCAAAAGTGATAGGAATTGTTTTTTGGATATGTTCATGGGATTTAAAAACCCCTTTAAGGAGTAAGCTATTTAAGAAGGGATTTAGCTTACTCCTAATTTGAAAAAAATTCCCGCAAGGGATTTACGATATGTTCATGGGATTATAATTTGTTGTTTGGGTCGCGTCAAAAGAGATGCGACCTTTTTTTATGCCCAAGCGGCTTTTTAGCTTCCGCAAATAGTCATCAAAAATAGGGGCATAGCCTTGGCCCAAGTTTGCCACTGGTGTTTTCCGCCTTTCACTTCTATATAAGAAATGTTTTTTGGGTTGACACCAGCTCGCTGCAAAGAAACAATAGTATTTAAGGTATCATCAATGACATCAATAATGCCATTTTTGTCTCGATCATTAGTCTCTTCTAAAGTGCCCGCTTGAAACCAATACTTAATGTTAGGAACATGATGACTCCAATGAATCTTTTGGGGGATAATCAAGTGAGCATTTGGACGTTTTGCCTGAAAAGGCCTATCTCTCCACCATAATGCACCGCTAAAAATACCCACTCCACTAAAGATGCTTGGGTGGTTTAAGCTAATATCCAATGCACTTAAGCCGCCAAGAGAGAATCCAGCGATGTAGATTTGATGAGAGCTATCGATATGTAAATGTGACATTAATTCCTTTACGATGAATTCTTGATAAGCTTGCGCAAAAATACCGTGCCCGTTGGCTTCTAAAAACTGGGTGGTACCTAGCTCATGATGGCGATTTTGATCGCTTTGGATACCAATGATGATGCATGGTTGTATTTTTTTATTTTTAAGGAGCTTCCGCAAAATTTTAGAAATGTCCATATTGCGGAGCAATTGTCCATCGTTGAAAATAATAACGGGGTGGCTGTATTGTGTGCTCTTAGGAGCCCTTGGGGTGTAGGTGTCAAAGATGACCTTTCGCTTTAGATGCTTGCTATTCACCACGCTCGTATGTCTAAGAATGGAAGGGAAATTGTATTTGCGAAAGTATAAGGCCATATGAAGTGCTTTTGAATGAGCTAAATTAGGTGATTTCTTGTAACATAGCCTATAAATTTTATGTTAGATGGGTATTATTTTCTTTTTTTTAGAAATACGAACTATCTTGCGCTTTCACAAGCAAAAGGTCGGCTGCATGGTTTATGCGGAGTGAAAAAGAATCATCGTTGAATAGGCGAAGAGATGCGATTTAATGCTAGAATAACTAATTATGATGGACAATTTGACAGGAGTAGAACGAAAATTTTTAGAGTTTTCGCCACAGCGTAAGGAAATGAATACGAAGATACCGTATTTGATTGTTGAGAATTTTCCGAAGCTTGGGTTTTTATCTGCATTGAGATTTTTAGAATGGGCTAGCGAAAACCCTAAAGGTGTGATTAGCCTACCCACAGGGAAGACACCAGAGTTCTTTATCAAATGGACTAAGTATATCATCGATAATTTTGAGCAAGAGAAGGTCCAAAAATTATTGAAGGATAATGGGCTGGTCTTGTCCAAAAAACCATATCTGGGTGACTTGAAGTTTGTTCAAATTGATGAGTTTTACCCAATTGACTCCAGTCAGAAAAATAGTTTTTTGCACTATGTAAAGGAGTATTACATTAAGGGGTTTGGGTTGAATATGGATAATGCTTTGCTGATTGATGTCAATCAAATCCCCTTGTCTAAGGATGGTCAATCAAGAAAAGTAACAGACGTGTTTCCAGATTTAAAGGTGGATTTGTCTTTGAGATATAGAACGCCCGATACTCGAGAAGAGAAGATACAGCAAGAAGCGATATATTCGATAGATAATTGGTGCTCAGAGTATGAACAGAAAATAAGAGATATGGGGGGCATTGGTTTTTTCTTGGGTGGGATAGGGCCTGATGGGCATATCGCATTCAATACCCGTGGGTCTGACCACTTTTCGGTAACGAGATTGACAGAAACTAATTTTGAGACTCAAGCCGTAGCGGCAGGAGATTTGGGTGGTATTGAGATTTCCAAGAATCGCTTAGTGATAACGATAGGCTTGGGTACAATAACTTATAATAAAGATGCCACCGCGATAATTTTTGCGGCGGGAGAAGCCAAGGCGGGCATCGTGAAAGGTTCGTTAGAGTCCGAGCCGACAAATGTTTTTCCGGCAACGGTATTGCAGCATCTAAAAATGAGTCGGTTTTATTTGACCGCAGGGTCTGCATCATTGCTTGATGATGAGATTGATAGGTATTATATGACAGGTGACTGGGGGCATGAGAAGACAGAGCGAGCAGTTATCCAGTTGTGTCAGAAGTTAGATAAATTTGGGCATCGCTTGACATTGGAAGATCTAAAAAATGATAGATATTGTAAGATGATTCCTGGTTTGTCACTAAAAACAGTAAAATCTGTTCAAGAATCGATTTTAGCGAAAATCGAAAAAGGGATGAAATCAGAGTCTAATCAAGTATATTATCATACCGGACCGCATCATGACGATGTGATGCTGGGTATTTTGCCCCATGTGCACAGATTGTTGCGTGATGAGTCTAATCATGCCGAGTTTTCGGTTCTAACATCGGGTTTTACTGCTGTTACCAATAGTTTTGTCATAAAAGTACTTGAAAATACGAAGGTGCTTCTGGAAAAAGAAGAAATCCAGATGGTCAAGTTTCCAGATTTTTTCTCATCAGGCTATAAACATAAATGGGATAAAGATGTGTATCACTTTTTGCAGGCGGTCGCATCGGATGATAAATATGAACAAGATCGTGGGCTGGCGCATCGAGTCGTTAGGGCAATTTTGGAGATTTATGAGAGTGGAGATGAAAAAGAGTTGTTTTATCAAATAAACGAAGTACTAGCTATTTTAAGGAGAAGCTATGACGGAGAAAAGAATCCGCCGCCTATCCAAAAGTTGAAGGGGATGATACGAGAATTTGAAGAAGAGCTGGTTTGGGCTCATTTTGGAATTCGAGTGAAAGATGTTCATCATTTGCGCTTAGGCTTCTATACTGGAGATATTTTTACGCAGCAGCCCGAAAGGGGTAGGGATGTATTGCCGATTTTGGAGCAATTACGGGAGATAAAGCCGACAGTATTGAGTTTGGCACTAGACCCAGAAGGAAGTGGTCCGGATACGCACTATAAGGTATTGCAGGCCATTGCGGCAGCCGTACGGATGTGGTCGAAAGAAGAAGATTTGTCCAATTTTCGGATTTGGGGCTATCGAAATGTGTGGTATCGCTTTAGCCCATCCGAAGCCAATGTCATGGTGCCTGTTTCCTTAAATGCGATGGCAACCTTGAATGCTTCTTTTGAAAACTGTTATTTGACGCAAGTCGAAGCATCATTTCCTAGCTATATGTACAATGGTAAGTTTAGTAAGCTTGCGCAAAAAATATGGGTAGAACAAATGGAAACACTCTATTTGTTGCTTGGAAAAGACTTTTTCTATCAAAATGATAGTCCAAGACTTCGTGCTAGCCACGGAATGCTATTTTTTAGAGAAATGAATGTGGAAGAGTTTTTGGCGGAAGCTAGACGCTTAGAAAAAAGTATGGAAGGCTTCGCGTAAGTGTGGACAAAATTTGTTCAATGGTTGAGCTTACGCTGAAAAGTTGTCTCTAGTTAAGGGGGCTCTAGTTAAGGGGTAGAGCAAAATTTTATTTCGTTCAATCGTGCATTTGAAAGCATTGCTGTAGCCTTGCCCGTGGCGATACTCGCTTCGCTTGTCTCTACACCTTGCAAATAAATTTGCAAGACCACTCGTTTAATTTGCCCGACTGGCAGCAGCGAGTTCTTGGACTAGGCGGTTTACAAATTTTGTCATAAAACACCTTTTTTGCCCCGATTTTCATCAGCTTTTGGAAAAATTAGCTTAAGAAAGCTTGTCCGTGTGTTTGCCATTTTGGATTTATTTTTTACAGAAAATAGCCAACTTTTGGTAAGCCCTTGCCCCCCCCCTTTTTTTACCTTTCACCCAATCAATCCCAATACCGTTAAGCTTAGATACCGAAACTTAAATCACCTAGTACCGTCGCATCGCTCTATGCTCCCCCCAAAATAGCTTCCACATACATAAAAGGACTTGTTTTTTGCCTAAAAATGGGGGAGATTATCGTTGTGAATAAGCAAGGGTGTTGTTGTCTGCCCAAGTAATAAGCATATTGGCTTGTTATTAACGCAAACATTTTTTGCCAAGCTTGTGACATTTTTTCAGTATGATTTTACTTGAAAAAAGATGATTTTATGTTAATTTTTAGGTAGGGTTTGGGTAGCGTGGAGTTTAGGTTTGATAAATGAATGAATAATATGTATACTTATTATTATATTTAAGTAGCTCGTATTCTGATGTAATATGTTTGTTGTTTTTCTTTTTTACTCCAATTTGTGGTTGTTTTTTGAGAAAAAGAACATGTAGGCACGCAGAAAAGTGTTTTTGTGCTTTATGTGACGGCTATATTACCCAATATCTAAAAACAAGGTGATAAAAGTCCTAATCGTGACATGAAAAATTGCCCAATAACTAAAAATCTACTACCTTTGTGGTGTTATGATGGTTTCCCTTATGCCAATTACACAGAACATGTTCAACATTATGAATGCATTTTTCGCAGGAAAAATATGTCGATACTCGGATAGTATAGAATCGCCCAAAACTGATTTTTTAACACAAAATACCATTGTATCGTGAGAAAAACTACTTTCCTTTTTGCCCTTCTATTTAATATCCTATTTGTGGTTCCACATCTAAATGGGCAGGATATTCACTTTTCACAGTACTATAATGCTCAGATGAACCTAAATCCAGCCTTAGTGGGCTTGATTGACGGTCAAATGCGTTATGCTGGAGCCTATCGAAGTCAATGGACATCCGTACCAGTATCTTATCAAGTCATTTCAGGTGCATTTGATATGAAACTTGGAGACGGATACGATGCTAATGGCTTTTTTGGTGCTGGAATACACCTATATCATGACCAAGCAGGAGATTCTCGATTGAGTTCTACACGTATTAGTTTGGTCGGAAGTTATACACGCCGGTTATTTGAAAATCAATATCTGACTTTTGGTGCAATGGCAGGTATTACACAGCGTGCTTTTTTGATGGATGATTTGAGATTTGATGGAAAATGGAATGGCGTAAAGTACGAATCAACCTTGAGCAATAATGAGAATTTCTCCAAAACCAATAAGTTTTTTCCCAACTTTACCGCAGGCTTAAACTATAATATGTCTAAGTCTAATCGTACTAGACTTAACTTTGGTGGCGCCTATTATAACATCAATAAGCCTAATTCTAGTTTTGAAGGATTAGAGAAGGTGGATTTGTACGGTCGTATTTCCTTGTATGCACATGGTGCTGCGAAGGTGTCAAAGAACTTTGATTTAGTACTTGCCGTAAACCAACAAATGCAATTTCCACATGCAGAAACGGTGCTATCGGGTTCGACTCGAATTCATTTGAGTGATGAGCCAGGTCACCATTTGGTTTTAGAGCCAGGTTTTGCCGCAAGGTTCGGTGACGCATTGATTCCTACGTTTTATGTTCTGTACAATCAATGGCAATTTGGCTTAAGCTATGATGCCAATGTCTCCGCCTTTACCAATGCATCTGTCAATAATGGCGGACCAGAGTTCACCGTGATATACGTTATTAAGAAGCCCGAACCAGTAGAAAGTAAAATTTGCCCACCTTACCTATAAAACCTATTGTGCAAATAAATTTTGACATGAAACAATCGATTACAAGCTTAATACTTCTGCTTTTATTGCCTGCTTTGGCTTTTGGACAAACAAGGCGCTCTTACGAGAAAACAGCAGTAAAGTACCTGAAGAAAAATGACTATTTTGGTGCAATGCGCAACTATCAAAAGGCGATCGCTACCGATAGTACAAAATTGTCTAACATTGTGGGCGCAGCAGATGCTGCTAGAAAATTTACGGCTTTTGCGATAGCAGAAGAGTATTATGAGATGGCTACCACTCTTGATAGCACTCACCAAACGGAGTCCTTGTTTTGGCTCGGTTATACAGAGAATAGCCAAGGAAAATATGACGAAGCTGAAGCGCATTATGGACAGTGGATAACGCACAGAACACCTGCTGATTCGCTATATTCAATTGCAGAGTTGTATCTTTCGCACACGGATTGGGCTAAAGCTAACCCAAAATTTGAAGAGAAAATTAAAGTCACTAATCTTGGCGATAAGATTAATTCGTCTGCTTCGGATTTTGGATATGCTAGAGATGGGGACAAGTTGTATTATTCTACTTTAAGGTTTTTGAATGAGAAGGATAAGGCAAGACCGAAGCGATATTTTAGTAAATTGATGGTGGCTGTTGATGACGAAGAAGGCATAAAACTTGAAGCCCCGTTTAATTTAGCTGCTGATAAGCACATAGGTAATCTAACCTTTAATGAAGATAAGTCAATAGGTTATTTTACCATTTGTGAGTATGATAAAGAAGGACAAATAAATTGTCAAATTTACCTTACGGAAAAACAGTCCGATGAAAGTTGGGGGGCAGCTCAAAAGCTGCCAGAACAAATAAATGTACCCGAAGCTAACACCACACAGCCTTCTGTCGCCCAAGAAGATGGAAAAACGGTATTGTACTTCGCATCTAATAGACCTGGCGGAAAAGGTAAGATGGATATTTGGCGGGCAATCATGACCGATAAAAATACCTTCGAAACGCCAGAAAATATTGCGCAAGCTAATACGCCTTGGAATGAAGTGACGCCTTTTTACCATCCTGCTACCAAAACATTGTTTTATAGCTCGGATGGGCAGTCTGGGTATGGTTTGTTTGATATCTTCAAAATGGAAAAAGATGGTGACAACTGGAAGCCAGCCGAAAACATGAAGAAACCAACTAATTCTAGTTATAATGATACGTACTATCAGCTTTCTGAAGATGGTCGTAAAGCTTGGATTGCTTCTAACCGCCCAAGTTCTACATTGTTTGATGAAGAAACGGGGACTTGTTGTAATGACATCTATGAATTGGACATTCCTGTTAGTGTCCGCTTGATCGTTAATACACTCAATAAATTAAATAAGGAAGTACTGAATGGGGTGCAGGTTCAATTGATTAATTTGACTGATGGTACAACGGATACCATCGCCCTGCAAGCAGATGGCAATCGGTACTTTTTTCCTTTAGAGCTTGGCAAAGAGTATAAAGTAATTGGTTTGCGTGATGGTTATCTAGGTGATACGCTCCTTGTTTCTACCATGAATGCAGAAAACTCAGATGTGATAGAGAAAGATTTATTGCTAGAGCCTAAGTTAGAATTAATAGCGCTTACTTTTGACAAAATCACTGTCACTCCTTTGCCAAAAGCTGGCGTGCGCCTGATTGATTTGAGTGATAATAGCCAGGAGCAGCAAGTTAATGACATGAGCAATAAATTTCCTTTCGCCATAGATTTTGGGAAAGACTATATGTTGATTGCTTATCGGGAAGACTTTTCTACGGATACCGTGCGTTTTACTACCAAAGACCTGCCCCTTGAAAGTAAAACAATTACTAAGAAGCTTTATTTAGAAAAGGACGAAGGAATATATGCCACGTTACCTGTGTATTTTCATAATGATGAGCCTAACCCTAGAACTACTAGGGAAGTGGCTACATCAAGTTATGAGTATTCTTACCAAAGGTATATGGGGCTGAAGGATATGTATATGCGCGAATATGCTAAAGGCTTTACAGCTGATAAAGCAGATGCTGCTAAAGAAGAAGTAAAAAGATTTTTTGACCAAGAAGTAACACGTGGCTATGAGAGTTTGCAGCGTTTTGCGAAGCGTTTGAAAAAGTACATGGCAAGAAACAAAGATGTGAATATCATTATCAAAGGCTTTGCTAGTCCTCTAGCCACTGAAGAATACAATATAAGTTTAACCAAACGACGTATTGATAACGTTGAGCGTTTTTTGAAAGAACTAGATAACGGATATTTAAGACCCTATTTTGACAATGGAAGAATCAAGGTCGTCATAAAGCCTTTTGGAGAGTCCAAGGCGGCTAGAGATGTGAGTGATTCTTCTAAAGACAGACAAGCATCAGTTTATAATCCGAAAGCTGCTAGAGAGCGTCGGGTTGAGATATTACAGTTAAAGTCTTCCCCAAATAAGACACTTTAAACTAAAACACAAAGTATTATGAACAATTTTACATCTTTTCCAAATAAGTTTTGGAGCTTGGTATTCGTACTAGCTCTAACTTCAATGGGAGTAAAATTATCCGCCCAAATTCAAATAAATTTAGACTTACAGAAACCTACCTGTAATGGCTATACTAATGGTAGTGCTACGGCTTTGGCCACAGGAGGGCAAGAACCATATTCTTACCAATGGAGTGTGGCTACGGCTGGTGGTCAGATGGCTTGGAGTCTGTCGGGTGGAGATTATTCTCTAACTGTTACCGATGCTAATGGGCTAACGGCTGTTAAGTCTTTTACCCTCCTGCAGCCTGATGCAATTACTGCTGGTGTCCAATTGTTGGGCGATCCATGTACAAGTGACACGTATGCGGCAGTGGGGCAAGGTGGTACTCCTGCTTATTCTTATCTGTGGAATACAGGTGAGACAACTTCTACTATCCAAAATCCTAATGTGTCCCATTTGGCTGTTACGATTACGGATGTTTTTGGTTGTAATAGTGTGGCGGCGGCTCCGGTGAATAACCCATTACAAGCTAATATCGAATTGAGTGATATTACTTGTAACGGCTATAATGATGGAGTTGGGGTGGTCACTGCAACTGGAGGTCAAGCGCCATATTCGTTCTTGTGGAATACGGGCTCAACGGATGTGTATATTTCTGGTTTGAGTGCTGGCGACTATTCCGTTACCGTAATTGATGGAGCAGGATGTACTTCTGTGGCATCTGGGACGATTGCTAATCCGCCAGCCACGCAAGTAACCATTGTAAAAGATCCGGAGTGTGGTGTCCCAGCGACGGCTACTGCTTTTGCTACTGGTGGAGTGGAGCCTTATATGTATATGTGGATACTTAATGGGCAACTAATGTCAACGGATTCTTTTTATACTTTTACGGAGCCAGGTACGATGTATCTGTGTGTCATGAATGCGAATCATTGCCCACATGATAATTGGGTAACTGTAGGGCCAGGGTTTGACTTGAATGCTAATGTCGTCGATAAAGACTGTAATGGTACTGGCGGTAGTATTGATTTGATGCCGAGTACGGTAGTTGGGCCAGTGACTTATAACTGGACAGGGCCTGCGGGCTTTGTTGACCCACATACAGAAGATTTAAATAATTTAGAGCCTGGTACTTACTCTGTTACGGCTACAGATGCGGCTGGATGTTCAGCTACCTATACAGCAACAGTAGGCGAGAACTCCATGTCAGCTGATTTTGACTTTGCTTTGATGGGATGTAATAATAATGTCTTGGATGTAGCCTTTACAGCTTATCCCAATGATCCAAATGCTACCTATGATTGGAGCTTTTCTGGCAATCAACAACAGCAAACTGCACAGTTTGCGTCAAATCCAGGGTCAGTTACCTTGAATGTTAGTTTTGCCAATGGGTGCGCTGCATCCGTTACCAAGCCTGTGGACTTTGATGTGATTGATGTGGCAGTGCCTAGCGCTCAAACAGCTTGTATGGGTGATGCGCTACAAATTAATGTCCAGAATAATAATGGTAGTGCCATTGACTATGTTTGGACACCTGCTAATATGATTCAGTCTGGAGCCAATACGGCTAGTCCTGTTTTGAATACCAACTTAACAGGCAACCATACCCTAGAAGTACAAATGACTAATGCTTCGGGCTGTGTTGTAACTCAAACGGTTGATTTGGGAGTGACAGATCCTGCTGCTTTTACTATTGATCAAAATCTACTCTCTTACAAGCAATGTAATGGATTTGTGTTGGACCTAGAAAATAGTAATGCAAATTCAAGTGATTTTTACTGGTTGTTCCCTGATGGCTCAACTAGCACAAATTCAAACACCGATTTTGATTTCGATGCATTAGGCATGGGTACCTATAATGTGATGTTAGTACCGAATGACACGACATGCGCCAACTCAATTCCTTTCGAAGTAGTTGTTGGGCAAGAAGCAAAGGTCGATTTTGATTTTACCTACATTGGTTGTATTGATAGTATTCAGTTCGTTGATTTATCAACTGCACCGCAGGCTATTACGGATTGGACATGGGAGTTTCCTACAGAATATAAGACTCAAAGCCCTACAATACCCGCTGGCGTTGTGAATAGTGCTGATTTTTTGGCTAAATTGACCATTGAGTTTCCTGATGGTTGTTCGCTTTCGCTAGAAAAAACAGTCGCTTTTGATGCAATTAACAATGTTAATATTCCGGATTCTCTTTTGATTTGTGGGCAAGAAGGCGTAAGCTTGAATCCTGGCGGAAATACAACTTATCAATATACTTGGTCGCCTGCTGTTGGGCTAGACGACGCTTCTAGTACGAATCCTTTGGCTAGTCCAGACACAACGACTATTTATACGGTTGATATTGTCAATGTCAATGGGCCAGACTCTTGTATGGTTACAAAAGAAGTGACTGTGGTTGTAGCCCCAATTGCCGTAAATGCAGCAGGAGATACCACCGTGTGTGATAATCAAGCTCTAGTCCAAATTAACGCGACGTATACAGGTGATGATTTGAATTGGTATGACGATCCATCTTTGACTACTCCGATAGGCATGGATGTGGCAATGATGGTGAATCCTGGTACCTATTATGCTGTTTCCACAAATGCAGAAGGTTGCCAAAAGATAGACACCGTTGAAGTTGTCGTAAATCCTGTCGCGATGGCTATCACCCAAAATGATTTTACGCTTTGTATGGGGGAAGATGCTTCTTTAGAGATTGATGCGGTGCAAGCTGGTGAAGATGTGAAGTGGTTTTTGGACAATAATCTAGTTGGTACAGGAAGTCCTTTGGTGGTCAATCCTACTAATTCTGGGACTTATATTGCAGTGGTAACCAATGCTGATGGTTGTTCCGCAACGGATACCGCACAGGTAGATGTCATAGATATTTCGGTGGATGTTTCTGCTACGGAAAATCCAATTTATCGTAGCCAAACTACCGAGCTGGAAGCTACAGGCGGTTTTGTTAGCTACCAATGGACACCCGATGATGGCTCTTTGGATAATGTTAATGTAGCTAATCCTGTCGCTAGTCCGAAAGAAACTACAACTTATACCGTTGTCGTGACGGATACGAATGGTTGTTCAACAGAAAGGTCCATTACAATTGAAGTAAAAGAAACAGAATGCGGAGAGCCATATATCTATCTCCCTAATGCTTTCTCTCCTAACGGTGACGGCCAAAATGAAGTGTTGTTCCTTCGGGGTTTGAATCTAAGCGAAATACACTTGTCAATCTTTAATAGATGGGGACAACAAGTATTTGATACTCGTAACCAAAGTGTGGGTTGGGATGGTACTTTTAATGGTGAGCCGGTAGTCCCTGATGTGTATGGATTCTACTTGCGTGTAAAATGTGACAATGGTGAAAAGTACTTCAAGAAAGGAAATATCACTGTCCTTAAATAAAAATAGTGCTCTATTGAAAAAACTGGAATGCTTCGCATTCCAGTTTTTTTTGTTTTAATCTCTTCTGTATCAAATAATTAGGTGAAAATAGGGCGATATCAAAGATTTATTATATCTTTGCTATTGATAATATTTTTAATAACACAAAATAATTGCACTATGAGCAAGTTTGATGAAAAACTGGAGATTTACGCCAGTGAATTTAAGAACACAATTAAAATGAAGTTTGACGCAGATTTACTTAGAAAAGTAACTAAAGGTCTGGGGCCATCTATTTACAAAGAAGATGCTTCTAAAGTATCTTGTTCTGACAAAAGTGAATTGGATAGAGTAAAAGCTAACTTTTTATTGAAAAAATTAGGCCTAGAAGATAGCGCTAAGTTGGATGAAGCTATCAAAGAAGTTTGTGCCGAAATGGGAAGTTCAAACAGAAAGAAATTTAGAGCAATGTTTTATTACATGCTCGTGATTAAGTTAAAGCAAGAAAAATTCTACGCTTAAACTTTCTGATATTTAGAATTAAAGACCCAACACAGCAATGTGTTGGGTCTTTTTGATATGGCACCAGTACGATGGGCTTTAGCCCGTCGAAAAGAAACTCAAGAAAGTTAACCAAGGGGGGCGCTCACTTACTGAATAATAATCAATATATGCAGGAGGAGCGGCAGTACGATGGGCTTTAGCCCGTCGCAGTACAATGGGCTTTAGCAATAATCAATACATGCAGGAGGAGCGGTAGTACGATGGGCTTTAGCCCGTCGCAGTACAATGGGCTTTAGCAATAATCAATACATGCAGGAGGAGCGGTAGTACGATGGGCTTTAGCCCGTCGGAAAGAAATTCAAGAAAGTTAATCAAGATCCGCACATACTGAATAAGAAATGTATGTGCTTATAGAAAGCCAAAGATTATAGGCTTTGTAGGAGGCTAACGGAAATAAAAAAAAAGTAGCGTGAGAGAGACTTGAACTCTCGACCTCAGGATTATGAATCCTGCGCTCTAACCAGCTGAGCTACCACGCCATACTTATTTACTGTTAAGCGGATGCAAAGGTAAAGTTTTTTTTAGGAAAAAACCAAGTTTATTCCCCAAAACTATTCTTTTTTAGTTGGGTTAGCTAAAAGCCAGGGCTTTAGGGGCTTTAGGGCATCAATTCTGATAGGAGTCAAATATCGTTCGCTACTTATTGCCTGTCAATATTTGGCCGATTTCTCCAGCGAAAGTGTAAAAAATATATTTTTCCAGCAATTATTTTTCTACCTTTGCCTACATGGCAAATATTTTCGCCGCAAGGCAATTTGTTTCTTATTTTGCGAAAGCACGTACCGTGTACAATACGCATTCCCCTTTCTTGTATGAGTTGACTCAACAAGTGTTGGAAGATGACCGCCATTATTATGCTTTTGATGAGTTAGAAGCCTTGCGGAAAAAAATGCTTCAGGTGGAAACGCAGATGGAATTTGTGGACTTTGGCGCAGGGAGTCGCAATCTTGGCAAAAAAAATACTCGGAAAATCAAAGATGTTGCGCGTACTTCCCTTATCTCCCCGTTGAAAGCGCAGTGGATGTTTCGGCTGATCAATTTTTTGAAGCCCCAAAATATACTTGAAATAGGTACTTCGCTGGGACTCAGTGCTTTATACATGCAGTCGGCCGCTTTGAATGCGCAGTTGGTTACTCTTGAAGGTAATCCAGATTCAGCCAATATTGCTCGAAAGAATTTTTCTATTTTTCCTTATGCCAAAAATATCTCTATCGAAATCGGAAAATTTGAAGACACTTTGCAGCCTACTTTAAAGAAAATGGGGCAAGTTGATTTTGTTTTTATGGATGGCAATCATCGGCAGGAGCCGACCCTAGCATATTTTGAGCAGATACGCCCTTTCCTTTCGGAAAAATCAGTGATTATTTTGGACGATATTTATTGGTCGGAAGGCATGACTGCCGCTTGGAATCAATTAAAAAATGACCCGCAAGTGACGGTGTCTGTAGATATGTACCATTTCGGTATTTTATTTTTCCGAAAGGAAAACAAAGAAAAGGAGCACCACATTTTAGCGCCTTCCAAATGGAAGCCATGGGTGCGGGCATGGTAGAGACGAACGGCCGTTCGTCTCCCGTGCGCATGGTTCCTGTTGTAACCGACGGCCGTTCGTCTCCCGTGCGCATCATTCCCGTGGCAAACGAATGTTTGTTCGTGCGCATGGTTCCATACACGGTGCCTGGCAAACGACCGTGCATAGTATGAACACCATTCATCCAAAGAAAAATATGAAAGACCAAATAAAGCGCTGGCGCTTAATTCTAGGAGCGGAAGCAGATAAAAACAACAGTAGCGAAGAAGACGGTGAAGGCGTCGAGTTAGACGCGGCGGAAGTCCAAATGGATGCCGTCTTGGAAGCCTTGTATGACACAGGGCGCGAAGGCGGTTTAGGGAGTTCGGCGCCCAATGTCAATCGGTGGTTGGGGGACATTCGACGCTATTTTCCTAAGCCTGTTGTCAGAATCATGCAGCAAGATGCCATAGAGCGGTTAGGGTTGAAGGAATTGCTGCTTGAACCAGAGCTTTTGGAGCAATTAGAGCCCGATGTGCACTTGGTCGCCACATTGCTTTCGCTAAAATCCGTTATTCCGGAAAAAACCCGAAGCACTGCTTCTTTGGTTGTCCGAAAACTGGTCGATAGATTGGAAGAAAAATTAAAAAATCAACTACTACAAGCCGTCCGTGGAGCGCTCAATCGTGCAGGACGTAAACGAAACCCCAAACTCAACGAAATTGACCTAAAAACAACCATTCGCTTAAATCTAAAGCACTATCAACCCAAATTAAAAACCATCATTGCCGAAGAATTAATCGGTTATACCCGAAAGTCAAGACAGCTTAGGACGATCATTTTATTGGTAGATCAAAGTGGCTCTATGGCATCTTCGGTGGTTTATGCGGGGATTTTTGGTAGCGTATTGGCGACCATGAAAAGCATTAAGACGCATGTTGTTGTTTTTGATACATCTATTGTAGATTTGACGGAGCAATTAGATGATCCTGTAGATTTATTATTTGGGACGCAGATAGGTGGGGGCACAGACATTGCTCCTGCCCTGCATTATGCCCAAAATTTGGTCGAAAGACCTGAAGATACGATACTTATCTTGATTTCGGATTTGTACGATGGCGGTATGGAAGAGGAAACTTTAGCTCTGGCAAAAGCCATTGTCCATTCTGGTGTCAATATGATTTCTTTGCTGGCGCTAGATGACGAAGGTACGCCCGCTTATGATGAGAATATGGCGCAAAGTCTTCGTCAATTGGATGTGCCTGTTTTTGCTTGCACTCCTGATCTCTTTCCCGAATTGATGGGCGCTGCCATTAAGCGAGAGTCTTTGGAGCGATTTGGAGCTTAGTTAGAGACTACAACGACTTTTCGGGCTAAGCTTAAACCTAGATTAATCAAAATGCTGCAAAAATATTGTTAGCTAAATTTGAATTTTATAGAGTTTCTTGTTATCTTAGCGGTCTGCAACGTTTTATTACTATACTTTCACGGAGCTATTTGGCTAGACTTTGAAGATAAGAAGTGAGTTTTTATCTAGGAATACAGTCCGGCTAGGTAGGTCTTTTTGTACGCCTTTTGTAAAGTTTAAGGATTCATTGTTTGCTGGAAGGCAGCTATTATATCAATGATTTCGTTAAACTATTTGTTAATATTTTAAACTTTTTAATCATGAAAAAGATTTTTCTTTTCGTAAGTATGTTGTTATGGGGGGGGGGTAATGCCTTTTCTTAGTGCACAACAAGTACCGCAGTTTGATAATTGGAATTTTGACGATGTATCAATCCCTACATTCTGTGGTTCCACTTGGCTTCCTAGCTTAGAAGCATGTGGAACTGATGTGAAATGGTGGGTGTGGCAAGAACCTAATAAGCAGTTATCAAAATTGTGCTTTCCGTATGATGAGTTAAGTCAGTATTATGTAGATGGCAGCAATGAATTTAGTATTCAGGTAACAAGTGATATACGTGAACTGCTATTGGTCGACGTAATAAAAGAAAGTTTTGAATATTCAACACTACAAGATGTTAGCTAAAATAAATGTGAAAAATAAACTAATAGATACGATGAAAATTTTCAAAACTAGACAGCAATTAGCAGATGAATTAGGGATTTCACGGGCAACATTGAGTAGAAAACTTAAAAAGAGTAAAATTGAAATACCCAAGGGGTTGTTAGCACCCAAGGATCAGAACAAAATATTAGCTCTTTTTGGGGTTGAAAAAGATGAAAAGAATTTTGTTGAGACGAAATGATACAATTTGATACATTTTGAGACATTTTTTTAATTAGCTACCTAGTTACTTTGCATTGGGTTTTGAATAATTTAAATCCCAATAGCTGATATTGGCTAGTTTTTCAAAAATAATTAAACAAAATGAGTAAATTTTTTATTACAATCCTTTTCTTATTCGGAATAATTCTGACAGGCTTGACTATCATGGGTTGCAACAAGGACAACAAGCAATCTGCTATAAATATAGAGAAGCCAGCAGGAGAAGTTGTTATTCATAAACTGGATAAGAATTGGGAAGATGGAAGCTATCTTAAATTCGAGAGTCAAGCTGCTTTTGAGAAAGCCTACAAAGATTTAACAGTCTTAATGATGCAGCAACAGAATGTTGGCCAAAGAGATTATGTTGATGAATGTTTCGAGCACCCTGAACTTGATGAATGGGAAGAACAGTTTCCTGGTTTCATTTCCATGCGTCGTGCCTATGAGATACAAGAATGTGATTTATTGGACAAAGGATTTGACCCTTCTCAAACCAAATCATGCCCAGAGCTAGATGATGCACTTGCCACCCTAATGAGTGTCGATGGGATTGTACAAATTGGTGAACAAATAAAGTACAAGGGGGATATTGTTGCAGAAGCCGAAATCTCTCACAAGAATGAACTACGAGACATTGTTAAGGGTATTCGACCACTAAGCCCAAAAGATGAAACCACAAATGGTGTTAACTTTAGAGGCGCCTGCCTTCCAGAGTTCTCTGTTCAACTAAACTACAATAATCTTGATGCATTTATTACCTATTCAGGTACCCCATTGAACGGAGATAGTCATCTTATTTGGAGCATAGGAGGTTCTTCCGATACACATAAAGATGAAACAAGTTTTACACATCACTTCACATCCCCAGGCTCCTACGACATTTGTGTTGCTTATACAGCCTACGACGTAGTCAGTGATACAACTTGGTACTATACTATAGCTTCCGTTAAGGATACAACGGTTGTCGATACAAACGGAGTTCACCATACTTATCAAATTAAGAAAGTCGATAAGGATTATATTGTAAGCCAAAAAAAGGGTGTTACCTGCGCAGAAAGTTACTGCAAAACCATTAATTTTACGGATGAATGTACCGCAGACTTTAATAATTCGGTAGGCATTGATAATGCAGTTAGTTTTGTTGATCAATCATCCGTAAAGTACGGTACTATTACAGCGTGGGAATGGGATTTTGGCGATGGGACATCATCAACAGAAAGAAATCCTACGCATACATTTCCTTGCAATAAGGACTTTGATGTAACATTGGTCATTAAGTCAACTTACTGCCCTAATGGGCAGGCTTCCATTAAAAAAACTCTTGACTTGACGGGGCTCTTTTGTTGTGACCGTGATCCTAAGTCTAGTTGGTTATGGAAATTTCGTGATGGAGATGATACAAAAAAAATCAAATACCGCTATGATTTAGGAGCCGATGTTAAGTGGTGGGATCAAATATTCAAGGCCAAAATTAAGTACTTCGAGCACCGAGGTGGAAAGCACATTTGGAATAAGAACAATGTTAAGTGGAGAAAAACACAGGGAGATTTAGATGTGAATTTTATTGGCAATGTATATGCTAATGATAATAATGGCTGTGAGTGCTCGGAACCAAGACAACTCATCGAGTCCCCAGCAGGAACTGTTTTTAAAAAATCTAAAACATTTAAAGATAATTTAGGGGGCATTCAATTCGGAGGTGACAAGCAGGTCAGGGTAAAAGATATTGCTCCTGTTATGATAGAATACAAAGTAAATGGGTACCTTTACCTTACTCAAAACACTATGCAATCTCCTGGATTTCTTTGCGAGCAATAGAATTTAATACAAAAAAGATGAATAAAATGAGTAAAAAATCTTGCAGCAAGAGCCTTTGGGCTCTTGCTTTTATTCTTCTGAGCAATGTTCTATTTGCTCAGAATAGCAAATGGGAAGTTAACATAGGGTATGAGCACTTGGCTAATATCCCAAGCTTAACCAATGATTTGAGTGAAAACAATTGGATTTGGAATGATAATGGCAATGAATATTTTACGATGAAGACGAGCTTGATTCATGCACCAATTATTGGAATCAAATACGATGTGAAAAAATGGCTCAGCATAACCTATAATCATAAAATATACTATCGAAAGTATTTTGTGTGGGACGGTACTTATCTAAATGAAGAGTGGGAAGGGAATCCGCCTGGAAAATTCAAGATTGTACCGTATGTAGGAGGGCTTGGTTTACCTGATATGTTTTTAGGCAAAACCCTTACGGTTAAATCCAACCAATGGGGGTTCGACTTTCACCATTTTCTTTCCAAAAAAAGAAAATGGCAAATACATTACCTAGTAAACTTTAATGTCGATCAATATGAAAATAATAGAACTTTTCGGGATGAGTCTGTAGGATATGGAGGAGAAGGGTGGTATAATAGCATTGAAGGAGATCGTATTTCTCTTGAAGATGAAGGTACGTTTACCGTCATAACGAACTCTGCAAATCGGCTTTCAACTTTGCCTTCCACAAATTTTGCTATTGGATTTAGCAAAAAAAATAAAAAAAGAAGGGGAATCCGAATGGAAATAGGCTTTAGAGATATTAGAAGAACATGGAAGCTACCGAAGAATGAATGGGAATTGTCTCTCAGACACACTGAATTTATTATGGATGATTTTGGAAATAAATTTTTTACAAAACAAATAGAAACAAAGCATAGCTTCCCATTATATTTAGGGGGTATATATGCTAATATACAGTACACTTTTAGACCGTTCCGTAGTCGTTTTGATGATCCAAATTTCAAAAGGAAAAAATTTCATTTGATTCCTAAGTTTCTCCGCAGAAAGAACAATAAAACCACTAATAAGCGAAGATGACCGCAGACTCACCTGGTACAGCAACCGAGGCCGCTTCATATCGTAAACCATTGTTATTACATCTGGTTTGAGAAACCTTGGTAAGCCAAAGCCCTAACGATAAAAATACCAAGAAGATAGTTAAAACTAGTGGTTTCTTAAACCTTCGCTAAATGGTTCAATTGTGCAATTGTTGAGTCCACTCCGAAAAGTTAATGTCCTTTTTTATTTGGGGATTTCGCAAAATTTTATTCTGTGATATCCAATTTTTAGGCTGGTTTGAGAAACCTTCGCTATAGCCCAAGCCCTAATGATAAAAATACCAAGAAGATAGTTAAAACTAGTGGTTTCTTAAACCTTCGCTAAACTCAAATTACGATGTCATCACGAAGAAGCATTATTTTTAGAAGATTTTATCTCTGCCAGTACCATCCGAAGTTCCCCCCAAGAATAATCTTTTCCTGCGGCTTCTTTCAGTACTTTTACTTCGTCAGATTGAGTCTCTTCTATAATTTTTTTTAGGCTTTCATATTTTTCTTTGGGGATGATGTCGGTGATAGGAAGATCGCCCGAAGCAACAAAACGAGCCAGATGTCCTTCGATGGTACTAGCTACCAACCCGCGTTTTTCTGCGATTTCGGGGATAGATAGGCCGCTTTTGAAAAGGTCAAAAGATTTTTGATGGGTTTCTCCTTTTTTTACACTAGGCTTTTGGGGCGGTCTTTCCGCAAGGATATCCACTTCAGGGGTGATGTCATTGGCTTCTCGATAGGCTCGGATAATCTCGATAATTTCTTCACCATAATTTTTAATTTTATTTTTTCCAATACCCTTAACGGCGAGTAATTGATCGGTGGTAATAGGCAAGTATTCTATCATCTCAAATAGAGAAGCCTGCGTGAAAATTTGAAAATGGGCGACATCTTCTTCTTCAGCCATTTCATTCCGAAAGGCACGCAGAGCGGCCACCAATTCTCCGTGTTTGCCACCAAAATTATATTCTTTTTTCTCCCGAGCTTTTTTGGGTTTGTTGAGTAGAGCGATGGCCCTAGTTTTTAGGTAGTCGCTTACGCTAAAACCATTACTCATGGCCTGGAGAACGATGGATTTGATATGAATCAATTCATCTAATTTCTGAAAATGTTTTTTCAAATCCTTTTTAATAGACTGGTTGTCGGTGGAATAAGTGAGCGCTGCTAAAGGATTTTTGATTTGTTCATTCAGCACTTTTTGAAAATACGCCACCGCCTTTTTGATGCGCGCCTGAATCTGGTCATCCAATGAAGGCTGAGTTAGATTTGTACTCATTTGGATGAGTTGATTTTTGAAGCTATTATTGGTAGGTACTAGGGGCTCGATTACTTCATTTTTTAGGTGAAATAAAGGCTCAAATAGCTCCCCCGTAATGACCTTTTGATGATTGCTGGCAATGCTGACTAATCGGCGCAATGGGTACGTAAAAGGCTGAAAATCAAATAGTTCGTGGATAAGACTAAGCTCAAATTCCTTTTTGGATTGGTTAAGTGCTTCGGTATCGGGCAAGTTGGCTTCGATGTCATTGGTAAAACTCGTGACGCGTCCGTCATTGATGATACTTTTTTGACCGATAGGTCTTTTGAGAACGATACCTTCTAGGGTTTTGCAACGACTAAGCGCCACATAAGTCTGTCCATGTGCAAAAGAAGATTCTGCATCGATGATGGCACGCTCGAAGGTCAAACCCTGACTTTTGTGTATGGTAATCGCCCAAGCCAGACGTAAGGGGATTTGTGAAAACGAACCTTGCACATCTGACGTAATATCTTTGGTCACTTTGTCGATGGAATATTTAATATTTTCCCAGACTTCGGGGGTAACTTCAATGTCTTCCAAGTCGCCTGGACAGCGTACGGTCAGCCCGTCATTATCCAAGTCAATGATGGTCCCAATTTTACCATTAAAATATCTTTTCAATGGATTGCTATCATTTTTGATAAACATCACTTGCGCCCCTTTTTTTAATTCTAGCCGTTCGGCAGTAGGGTAGGCATGCTCTGGGAAATTATCATCCACTTTCGCCTTATAGACGAAGGTTGGATTTTTAATACGAGCCAGCTCTGTACGGTTCATTTGGTCAGCCAAACGATTGTGGGTCGTGAGCGTGATATACCCTTCGTCTTTGGGTGGGACAAAGTTGGGGATGTGTCGTTTGTTGAGCGCTTCGGTGGAAGCGGGGCTCAGGTTGCCTTCTCTAATTTCGTTAAGTATATCAATGAAAAATTGGTCATCTTGTCGGTAGATATGCTTTAACTCGATGTTTACAGGATTGGCTTTTTGATACGCTAGGCTACTAAAAAAATAGGGATTTTCGTAGTGGGGTCGGAGCAAGTCCCATTCTTCGGGCTTCACCACGGGGGAGAGCTGTTGTAGGTCTCCAATCATCAACAATTGCACACCACCAAAAGGCAAGCTATTGCCCCGATACCGCCGTAAAACTTGGTCAATTCCATCCAGTAAGTCAGCTCTAACCATACTGATTTCATCAATAATCACTAAGTCCAGCGATTGGATAATATCAATTTTTTTGCGGTTAAACTTTCGCTGAATTCTAGCTCCATGCCCAGGAGCACCTTCTGGCAAAACTGGTCCAAAAGGCATTTGAAAAAAGGAATGAATGGTTTGTCCTTTGGCATTGATGGCGGCGACTCCTGTAGGGGCGACAATAACCAATCTTTTGAGAGAGTGATTTTTTAGCTTGCGCAAAAAAGTGGTCTTACCTGTTCCTGCTTTTCCCGTAAGGAATACATTGCGGTTGGTGTTTTCGACAAATTCCCACGCTAGGTCTAATTCTTTATTGATTACCATGATGTTTGATAGTTTGCTCAAAAGTAGGGAATCTTTGGGAAAAATTGTTCATATTTGGGTGGATTGTTGGGTATGAATAGGGTGTTTTTTGTAGGAGTGTTGTTATTTATTGATGAGTCAAACGGGCGTTTGGTTTTTAGCACAATGGTATAGGGTAAAAATAGGACGATAGCTCCGTTCAGAATCTAGGGCTTAGCCACTTTTTAACAGATTTTTTCTACGCTTCGGACAAACAGTTGAGCCTACTCCGCAAAGTCGTTGTCACCAATAAATAAAGAAAGGAGATTGTAACTGTTTTTGCTATTTTTTCTTCATGTAGCCTAGCTACGCTTCAAAAAAAATAGCTTCAAAATACACAAAAATGCCTATTTTCTGCCTAAAAATAGGGGCACCAAGATTTTGCCACAATGTAAGTAACAATGGTTCGGTCATTTTTTTTGTAAAAAAAGTAGCAAAAAGCCCTACAAACACTGGCTTTTTTCTATTTATTGCAAGTTATGTCTTTGGCTAAATTGCGTAAAATAGAAGTTAATGCCTGAATCGAAGTTTGAAAAAATAATATATGCGATTAACCTAA
>CAMZKG010000013.1 GCA_947311105.1 uncultured Saprospiraceae bacterium | reverse complement strand
GTTGGCACGGATATAACTCTAGCGGTCTCCCTGGTCCAAAAACCTATAAAAGGGGGCTAGAAAAATTTTGGGTCTATGTTGAAGCAAGCAGAATACTGTAATATTTATTTTTTTGTGATACTACTTGTGCTTTTTAAGTAGCCGCCAGCGGGGCCAAATTTGGTAAAGACCCAAAGAAAATGGAACCAGCATTAGTCAAATTTGGGGGTGGATCTCAAACCCAACATCAATAAACTTAAGTAAAAAAGGCAAGCAAATAAAAGTTTTTTTGGGGCAAGGATTTCATCTGGCTAATCAGTTGAGCAATTGCGCACTTGAACAATTGAACAAAACCACCAAGGTTTAAGAAACCCTAGTTTTAATCTTCTCGGTTGGAATGGAGCTCAAACTGTTAAAAAAGGCAAAGCACATGTTTTTTAAGTTTGATTGTAGTAGTTTTGCCTTCTAACTCGTCCAATCAATATGAAAAACGCAAGAATATTAATGCTTTTCGCAAATTTGCAGGAGCGCCCTTATCAACGAAAACTACCCTGGTTTATCATCGTTCTATTTTTGTCAATGGGCACTCCGCTATTGGCACAACAAATCAAAGGTACCGTAAGAGATAGTCATGGAGAAGCTTTGCCTTTTGCGAGTATCTATGTAAAGAATACTTCGCTAGGTGTGTCAACGGATGTGAAGGGGCGATACATTTTTGATATTGATGCAGGCGAATATGTGTTTGTTTTTAGTTATTTGGGTTTTGAATCTGTGGAAAAAGAGATAGCAGTTGATGCTGAGAAGGTGATTCAATTGGATATTGTTTTGGCGGAAGCCCCTACGGAAATAGGCGAAGTGCAAGTGGTCGCAAATACCAAGGATTTAGGGAGGTCTATTGTGTCTAAAGCGCGGCAAAAAAGAAAAAAGTATTTGAAGCAATTGAGTACTTTTCAGTGTGAAACTTACGTGAAAATGGCACTGGATAGAAAGCTTATTAATCCACGAAAAAGTGATACGCTTTTGGTGGTAGAAGACAAGGGGAAATTGTCCAGACGAAAAAAGAAAAAGCAAGAAGCACGAGAAAAAGTAATTAAAAAAAATAGAGATGCTTTTTTCTCGAAAGATAACCTGCAACTTGTCGAAACAGTATCTGATCTGTACTTTAAATCGCCCAGAAGTTTTAAAGAAATGATCATCGCAAAGCATGACTATGCGGATAAATTTCAACCTAATGTATCGATTACGATTTATTCGACTCATGGAGAAATAGCTCCAATCCAACAACAATCTACGAACCCGTTTTTGATTTATAAAGTTACGGATCCTGTTTTTAATTTTTATCAAAATAATATTGATTTTCCGAGTATTTGTTCTAAGCCGATATTGTCTCCTTTGGCGGCAAATTCGGGTCTTAGCTATCGGTTTGATTATGCTGGAGCATTTGAAGAAGATGGTCGTAAAGTGTTCAGAATCAAGGTGATACCTAGGTTTAAGAGTGATGCGTTGTTTTATGGATATATTTTTATTGAGGACTCGACTTATGCGATAAAATCAGTAGATTTATCGATTAATAGGCCTGCGATGTTTGGGGCAAGAGATTTTAATATTCATCAAGATTATGAGTGGATAGACGGCAAGTATTCTTTGCCCGTAAGGCGTGAAATTATCTACACGATTAAAGAAGGTAAAAATCATTTTATCGGCAACGTGAGTGTGCGCCACAGGAAATATAAAATAGATCCAGAGCTTCCCGAACGATTTTTTAATCGAGAAGTAAAGTCGTATGCTGTGGATGCTTTTGATAAAGATTCGATGTTTTGGGTGGATATACGCCCAGTGACATTTAAGCCAGAAGAATTGTCTTTTATGTTGGCATCTGATAGTATTCGTTTGCATCACGAATCACCAGCGTATAAACGAGAGCAGGATTCTATTTATAATCATATTGGAATATGGGATGTTGTTTTGACGGGTTTTGGGCACAAAAATAGTTTTACGGGTTTGACGTATTGGTTTAGTCCTTTGATAGAGCAAATACAACCATTAGGAATAGGTGGATATCGTCATTCTTTGGGTGGAGGCTTGCGCCAAGAGTTACCCAATAATCAAATTTTACATTTTGATGGATATGTAGATTATGGATTTACGAATAAAGATGTAAAGGGAAGTGTCGGAATTGGGTACACGTTTCTTCCGAAAAAATTTATGCGGACTTTTGTTAGATTTGGTGATTTTTATAGCCAGATTAATAATTATGCGTCGGTGGAGTCATTGTTTAGTCGAGCCAATTATGTTCGAACTAAATCAATTAGTGTGGAGCAACGTATGGAAATAGTGAATGGATTTTTTGGTGAGCTTACGCTAAAATATTCTGACCAGATACCTATTGCAGGGTTGCGTTTGTCTCAATGGTCAGAAGATTTATTTGGGGCGCAAAATGCGCCGAAGGAATTTGAAGAGTACAAAAAGGCCGAAGTGAAGTTGCGCCTTCAATATCGCCCTTTTCAGAAATATTATTTTTATCATCATAAAAAAGTAATATTGGGTAGCAATTGGCCCGAGTTTTTCTTGGAATATCGCAAAGGCTTGCATGGTGTATTGGGAAGCGAAGTGGATTATGATTTTTTGGAGTTGGGTGTACAGGATTATCGGAAAATTGGACGGCTAGGGTATTCTAATTGGGCTGTAAAGGCTGGAAGTTTTGTCAATCATCGGGATTTGAGATTTTTGGAGCATAAGTTTTTTCGGGGCTCTGATGAAGCCCTTTTCTCTAACCCTGTAAAATCGTTTCAATTGTTGGGGCCGACCTTAAACACTCGTAATGAGTACTTTAGAGCCAATTTTATCCATCATTTTGAAGGTGCTATCTTGAATAAAGTTCCGTTGGTGCGCTATCTAAAGTTAGAGTTAGCAGGTGGGGCCAGTAGTTTGTTGATTCGGGATATTAATTTTGCGCATGCTGAATTATTTGCTGGAGTAGAGCGTAAGGTGGTGATATTTCGGCAATTGTTTCGATTTGGATTGTATGGGGTGACTTCAGCTAATACACTAGATAAGGCGGTGTTTCATGTGAAACTTGGGATGAACTTTTTTGATGGCTTTTCTAAACGCTGGGAGTATTAGAATGCTGGTTGGTTACTGGAAGCTAGAGCGTGGGAAGTCGAGCCGAATGGTCATTCGGGTGTCTAGCAATCGAGTTGCTGGTTGCTAGATGCTGGTTGCTAGTTTCTAGAGCGTGGGTTAAGGGGGAAGGAAGAGACGAACGGCCGTTCGTCTGTACTTGCCATTTAAGGGGGATGTCGAGCCAAATGGCCATTCGGGTATCTAGCAATGTTACTAGTCTTCGATAGTAGGTTTTTTGCCACGTCTTTGGCTCTCGTGTTTTTCGGTAAAATGTTTAATCATTTGTTCCTTTTGAGTTGTAGATAGGGGAGAGTTTTTGGCATAAAAGCCAGCTTCTTCTCTTTGCCGCAAGGCTTCATAAAGTGTGATGGCACAAGAGACGGAGATATTAAGGCTTTGGACAAAGCCGTACTGGGGAATCAAGAAATTAGCGTCGCAGAGCTCTAAAGTTTTTTTTGTAATCCCATCTCTTTCGTTGCCGAAAACAAGAACGACCGATTCTGTAAGGTCTAAATCATAGAGAGACTTAGCGTCTGTCGCCATGTGGGTGGAATAAATCTTATCATATTTTTGTCGCAAGACTTCAAAACACTTCTCTCGGTCTCTAAAAAGATGGACATCAAGCCATTTGCGAGAACCAGAAGAAGTACGCTTGCCTAAAACGATGTTTTTTAGGGGAATTTCTTCTGTGTTGAGCAGGTAAACGGTTTGGATGCCGACACTATCACAAGTGCGCATGACGGCGCCAATGTTATGTGAATCATGTACATTTTCTAGGACGACCGCAATATTTGGTTGACGATGTGTTGCGACTCGATGTATGATAGATTTGCGTCTTTCTTCCATGGCGTTTGATAGATTTTGGGCAAAGATACGGAAATTTTGATATAGGCTGCTAGAGCGTGGGATGTCGATCCGAACGTGTCTAGCAATCGGGTTAACTGAAGCTAGATCGTGGGATGTCGAGCCGAACGGCCGTCCGGGTATCTAGCAATCGGGTTAACTGAAGTACTCATTCGAATAAATAATATACGGCAATAGAAGGGCTTAAAAGGGGGCTTTTAGGGATATACATCGTATATTTGCTTGAAAGGCATTAACTATCAGCCTGATGAATTATGAGAAATATAAGAATTTATGGAGTGCTCGTTGCTCTAGTGATTTGGATATTTGGTGGTACGTATTGGATTGTTTCTAAGTTTTGTCCAAATCACCACCATGTTAGAAACAATCCGTTGTCATTGACGTATAAACCCGTTAGCCATTCAGAAATTCTAACGGTGTCGTATCGTGAGTTCGATTATCTGAATGTGCAAGGAAACTAAACAAACCCAAACATGGCGCTTACAAATATTATCGTTGTGCTTATTTTATTAATAGGAGCCGCATTTTTAGGCTTTATTGCTGCTTGGATGATACGTCAAGCTAGGATTGATGAAATGATCAAATTGGTCAAAAAAAGCGAAAAATCTTCGGATAATCATGACGACTTGCTTCAACAATACCATTTGGATAGGGACTTATTGAAGGAAGAAGTACAGAAGTATAAGGATTCGTACAATGAGCAGTTGACTAAGACTCAACGGCTACATGTGAATATCCGTGAAAATCAATCCGAAATAGAAACTGCTAAGCAGCAAATAAAGGAATTGACCGAAATGAACCTTTTGGCGCAAGCAGAAATCGATAAGCTAAAATTAGAGCTCCTGTCTCGCCCCAAACCAATAAGACGAATAATTAGAGTAAAATCTAGTGTAGCGCCTAAGAAAATGGGTGGTTTGTCTTTGTTGGATAAGAAGAATATTTAGTATGTGCGCCCAACGGGCTAGCCAACTAAAATTTAAATCCGCCTAGCGACATTACTTCGTAGTTGGACATCTTGAAAAAGCGACCTGATTTGTCCACTTTCGTGGCGATGGTTTCAAAAGTTTTCCCTTTTTTTCCCTTTTCGGTCATGGTAGATTCCATCATTAATCCATTCAAATTGTTTTTAGACCAACTATTTTTGTTGTATTTTTTCATTCTTTTGGGCATTTTGGAAAGGTCAAACATTTTTATTTGGGTGGTTAGCCAAAAAGTTCCCGTCATATCTTCGGAATCCATGGTGTATTCATCACAGCTATAACCAAGATTTTTTTTGGTGCGCCCTGTTTTTTTGATGGTGACGTCCGAATCATCTTCTATTTCATCGTTATCATCGTTATCTTTGATGTTGAAAACCATTGCTTTCTTCTCTTTTTCCATTACGGAGAGCATGACTTTGTTGTCACTATCAATGATGATGGCAGTTTTGCCTTGTTTTTTGTCAAAGGATGCTAGTCCAAATAGGTCTCCTTGGTTGGAAATCATCCAGTCAAAATCCATGTTATCTTTAACTTTTCCAGATTTTTTAATGGTTTTTGAGTGGACAGAGACGATGATATCAAACTGATAGTTATCTGCTGTTTTTACATCGGTATTGCCAAATATGGACGGTGGTGCTTGGGATGGCGACTCTGGTGCTCGTTTTGTTGACTCTGACGATTGAGAAGTACTTTTTTTGTCCTTCTTTTTGCGTTTGAATAGGGAAGAGACTTTATTGAAAGCCTGATCAACGGCATCGTCAATTTTTTGATCGACTTTTCTATCAACTTTGTTTTCGGTACGTTGCTTTGCGCGTTGGCTTTTGTCTTTGACGACTTGCGCCGAAATGGTAGAAAAAGAAGAAATAAGACAAAGCAATAACAAAGAAGTGGCGAATCTCATAGTAAAAATTTTGGGTTGTGAAAGAATTACTACAAATTTAAGGGTATCTAGCTTGTTAAAAGGTATGACTTTGTATTTGGTAGCAGGGGATGGGTAGGTTGATTGGTTTTGGATATATTTGGCGAATTAAAGTTTGAGCTTACTCCGAAAAGTCGCTGTAAACTACAACGAAAGAGTGAAGCAAAACTTTATTTGGTTCAATTGAGCAATCGTGCAATTGTTCAACTGAAACTAGGCTGAAATCATTGTTAAAGCAGGAGCCTACTGAATAAAATTTCGCGGAATCTCTAAACAAAAATGCGTATTGACTTTCTGGAGCTGACTTAAGTTTTGGTGATTGCTTATTTTTTGTTCCGCCTACGATATATTAAATGCATAGATGGCGCCCACGAGCTGCCCGACATCGGGCGGTCGTGTTGCTACGTGTTTTTTGTAGTCCTTTGAGCGCCTTAAGCCTTTAGGATTGAGAGTAAAATTTCGGGTGGTCTTCCTACTGCGGCTTGTTTTTTGTCGAATAGAATGGGTCTTTCGATGAGTTTGGGATACTTGACCATCGCTTGAATCCATTCTTTGTCAGAAAGTTCTTTGCCCTTAAAATGTTCTTTGAAGATCTTTTCGGATTTTCGGATTAGTTGAGCGGGTTTGATTCCGAGTTTTTTGATTATATCGGTGAGTTCTTTTTCTGTAGGCGGTGTTTTTAGGTATAATACAATTTCAGGGGTAAAGCCGTTTTCTTTTAGCAAATCTAGGCCTTGACGGCTTTTGCTGCACCTAGGGTTGTGGAAATATTTCATATTGAGTTAGTTTTTAGTAACTATTTAGGTACCCGCAGATTTTTGCCACAAAATGCCCTTTTTGCGCCTGTTTTTGCTATTTTTTTATCACGTAGCCT
>CAMZKG010000012.1 GCA_947311105.1 uncultured Saprospiraceae bacterium | reverse complement strand
GTAGATGTATGTCGCAGATGTATGTCGCTGCGGCAGCACCAAAGACCAACAGCGACGAAGGAGCGCACCAAAGACCAACAGCGAGCGAAGCGAGCGCACCAAAGACCAACATCCCCAAAACAATTCCAAAATAGAAACGTTACAATTACATCACAAAATAATACAAGATGTCAAAGAATCCAGAAAATAAACTCAACATAGAATTACCTGAAGAAATTGCGGAAGGTGTATATTCTAATTTAGCGGTCATAGCGCATTCCAACACAGAATTTGTCATAGATTTTTTACGCCTAATGCCCAATGTCCCTAAGGCAAAAGTAAAATCTAGAATCGTCATTACACCGCAACATGCTAAGCGCTTACTAAGTGCCCTTGCGGAAAACATCCAACGATTTGAAGCGCAACATGGCCCTATCAAGGAAGCAGGTAGCTCCAACCTACCACCCATGAACTTTAACACCCCGACTGCTCAAGCATAATGGATTTATCGGATTTTAGAGAGAATTACACCAAAGGAGGGCTTAAACGAGAAAATCTACTAGCCAATCCTTTCGGGCAATTTGAGCAATGGTTTAAACAAGCAACGGAAACCAATATTCCTGAGCCCAATGCTTTTAGCTTGTCCACGGTTTCTGTTGATGGTGTACCAGATATACGGACTGTTCTCCTAAAATTATTTGATACACAGGGTTTTGTTTTCTTTACCAATTACGAAAGTAAAAAAGCTAAAGATATCCAAGCGAACCCCAATGTCGCGATGCTTTTCCCATGGGTTAGCTTAGAAAGACAGGTAAAAATCATCGGTAAAGCCGAAAAAATCTCTACTGCAGCTTCTCTCAAATATTTCTTGAGTCGTCCACATGGCAGCCAACTAGGTGCTTGGGTCTCTCAACAAAGCCATGTCATTTCTTCACGTAGTATCCTTGAGCTGAAACTGGCGGAGATGAAACGAAAATTCAGAAATAAACAAGTGCCACTACCTGACCATTGGGGTGGCTTTCGCATTGTGCCAGAGATTATTGAGTTTTGGCAAGGTGGTGAAAATCGGCTCCACGATCGGTTTGAATACCGACTGGTGGATGGGGCTTGGGTCATTAATCGGCTTGCGCCTTAGTTTTTTATTGGTCTTTGGGCTTTGGTATTTGGTATTTGGGACGGGCTACGCCCTTTGGTGCTACCGCAGCGGCATTCACACTACGCGTACACATCGCAGATGCATGTCGCTACGGCAGCACCAAAGACCAACAGCGAGCAAAGCGAGCGCACCAAAGACAAATAGCGAGCGTAGCAAGCGCACCAAAGACCAAAAGGGCGAAGCCCGCACCAAAGACCAACAGCGAGCGAAGCGAGCGCAAGCACAAACATTTTCCCCCATCGGACGTTAAGAAAGCGAGCAGCTAAAAAAAGACAAAAGACAATATGAGCCTAAAGCAATTTGTACCCATTCTCGATTGGCTTCCAAATTATAAGAAATCCTACTTAAAAGGAGACATTTCTGCGGGGTTAACAGTCGGAGTGATGCTTATTCCGCAAGGAATGGCCTACGCCTTAATCGCTGGACTTCCAGCCCAATATGGGCTTTTTACGGCGATGGTCCCGTTGATTATTTATGCTATTTTTGGGACATCCCGTCAATTGGCCGTTGGACCAGTGGCTTTAGTATCGTTGATGACATTGACTGCTGTCAGCCAATTGGCAGCGCCAGGGACAGAGACATACATTGGTTTAGCCATTACCTTGGCCTTTATGGTAGGGGTGATTGAGTTGACTTTGGGCTTATTCAAGCTAGGGTACTTGGTTAATTTTTTATCGCATCCAGTGATTAGTGGTTTTACATCTGCGGCGGCCTTTATTATTGGGCTCAGCCAGCTCAAGCATATACTTGGCATCAAAATACCACGGGGTCTAAAGGTTCATGAGATTGTCATGACGGCCATTGAGCAATCGAATATGATTAATTGGACTTCGTTTGCCATAGGCATTGCGGGTATTGCGGTCATTCTCATCTCTAAAAAAGTCAGTAAAGCCATTCCAGGCTCACTTTTGGCGGTCATATTTGGACTGATCATCGTAAAATTGTTTCATTTAGGGGCTGATGACATCAAGATAATTGGTGATATTCCAAGTGCTTTACCGAGCTTCAAGATGCCTAATATTAGTTGGACAATATTTAAAGATTTATTTCCTTTGGCGGCGGCATTGGCATTAATAGGATTCATGGAGAGTATCGCTGTCGCAAAATCATTACAATCCAAGCACAAAAAGGACTATAAAATTAATTCAAATCAAGAATTAATTGCCTTAGGATTAACCAGTATTGGGGGGTCTTTTTTCCAATCTTACACCGTAGAAGGCGGATTTGGCAGAAGTGCAGTCAATGACCAAGCAGGTGCCAAAACAGGTGTAGCCGCAATTATTAGTGCCATTATGGTCGTACTAGCTTTATTATTTTTGACACCATTGTTTTATAATTTACCCAAAGCTATTTTAGGTTCGATTATCATGGTGGCGGTGGTTAGCCTAATAGATTTTCATGAAGTCAAAGTATTGTGGAAACAAAATCGCCGTGACTTAGCCATGCTTATCGCTACTTTCTTGGGTACTTTGATATTGGGTGTAGAAGAAGGCATTGGTCTAGGTGTTATTTTGTCGTTGGCGATGGTCATCTACCGAACTACACGCCCGCATGTAGCGGTTTTGGGCAATGTCCCAGATACGCACTTTTACAGAAATGTAGAACGGTTTAACAATCTAATCGAAAAGGAGGAGATTTTGATTATTCGTTTTGATGCACAGCTTTACTTTGCTAATTCTGAATTTTTTAAAGAACGCTTAGAAAAACTCGTGGAAGAAAAAGGAAATAAATTAAAACTCGTCGTACTTAATGCTGAGAGTATCAATTATTTGGACAGTAGTGCCGTTCATGCCATAAAAGATGTCGTAGAAGAATATTTGGACAAAGGAATTGAGATTGCCTTCTCTGGAGTCAAAGGGCCTGTCCGCGATGCGATGGCACTAGCAGACATTTTGACGGAAAGCACTGGTAATCACTTCTTTATGAGTGTTCAAGAAGCGGTGGATTGTTATATTTCTAGCTGCCTAAGCACTCCCAAAGACAATAAAGGCTTGGAAGACTATACCTTACAACGAAATAAACGGTAAAACTGCCCTACTTCTTAAATCTTAAGCTTGCTCCGATAAGTCGTTGTGATTTATTGTTAAAGAAGCGGCGAATTTTATTTTGTTCAATTGTGCAATTGCTCAATCGTTCAACTGAATCCAACGGCAAAAATACCAAGCAAGAAGATAAATCTTTTTAATCCTTAATTAACTCTCCTACCGACAATATGACTCCTTTCAAATCCTTCATCTGATACCCATATACGCCTTGCGGCAAATGACGAATAGATATTTCATCATTGGGGGTGATTTTTTGCGAAAGCACCACTTGCCCAGCCATATTGGTTAATTGAAAATTGACTGTTTGGAGCGTTTTAGAAGATTGGATATGGATGTAGTCAGTGGCAGGATTGGGATAGACGGATAATTCTATGCTATTAGCAAAATTACTTCCCACCACATTTGTAAAACAACCGTCAAAGATGGCTTGTACTAAATCATCCGCAGCCAATAGGGCTTCTAAACTAGGAGCAGGATGTAACACATTAGCTACCCAAGGGAAGCCAATGACAAGTTCACTAATAGAACCAGGACTCATGGTAAAGGACTCCAAAGATTGTACTGTCCTTCTGTCGGCGAAATCAACTTCTGCTTGAGCCATTGACCAACCTAATTCATCTTTGGGTGAATCAGGGAAAGCATATTTTGTCGTCGCAAATTGACTATCCTGATATCCATCAGCTCCTGCATACATTGGGCTACCGTCCTTCCATAGACCGCGCATATAGTTAAAGTACTCCGTCCCTGAGCTTGGATCTGTAGTACCTAATGGTACGGAGCTTGAACTGGAGTTATTATAATAAATAAAGGAAGACATTTTAAGTGGCTTGCCATCATCACCCAAGGGGCTACAGAAAATATCAATCCCGATCAGTGGAATTTTATTTCCATACGTCGGAGTCCCAGCACACGAGCCGTCTGGGGCGCCATCTACAGCGTCAGCGTTATAATAATACACTAAAGATCTAGTTGTATCACACCCTACATAATCATCATTTCCACATCCCAAATCACCATCAATCCATATAGAAATAATAGCTTCATGAAGAGTATCCATTGACCGATTAATTATTTTCTGGCTACTAAAAGTCATATCATTTAGCGCATCGGAAGTTGCAAAGGCAAAGGATTGAGTCTGCAATTCTATCCCCAAAGAATTACCTTGCGCAACTAGCTGCTCTTTGCCCACATCATTGGAAATACTATAAATCATCATATCTGCATAACCTGGATTAGCGGAACTACGAATTTCTAATATTGGGTAGTCTCCATCGATTGGATTATAAACACCGTCATTATTCCTGTCAAAAAAAGGAGCCAAATCTTGGTCAGGCAATATAAAGCCACTTGCAGTAGTAGCAAAATAAGGATTACCCCTAGCGGGATAATATTTTACATTATCAGGAATCTCGCTTTCGTCTATTGGCATTCCATTTTGATGAGCCAAGTCCCATTTTGCAACAAAAAGCGTAATTTCTGTCCCATACACCACAAAATGTCTGTCCCAAGCATTACAAACAGCTTGGCTAGTTGTCCCCGTTGATTCATTCAGGGGGCCAGGATAATAAGTCACACCTAAATAATCCGTGGCAGCCAGCTTCAAATTGCCTGAAGCATCATATCCACCAATCCAAGTAGCCCCTGAATAAAGTGAACTTACTTGTTCTACTCCACCACCAACAGGCGAATTCGGCACAACATAGCCAATGCTAGAATTATCCCACCACATATCTCCACGAGATTGTAACCGAACCCTTACATTATTGACATTCAAACCATATTTAGACGTACCAGGCTGACAATCAGCACGATAGGTTACATGAGCGGGATGCTTTTTATGGCCTTTGGGGGGGCGTGCTTCTACATATTGAAGATTCATCAATAGCAGTACAAATAACAAATACTTTTTCATATTTATTTAATTTTTAGTAAAATTATTTCGCAAGATACTAAAATTATTTAGCTTTATGCGTCTCATTTTGGCAAGCTTTAACTTTTTTCTGAATCCAAAAGTCGAGTCCAACTCAGGGTTTATTTACTTTATCACTAACTTTCCGTTTCCAATATTTTCTCCCTTCCGATCCTGCATCTGATACCCATATATTCCTTGCGGCAAATGGCGAATCGAAATATCTTCATTGGGGTTCACTTTTTGCGAAAGCACAACCTGCCCAGCCATATTGATTAGTTGAAAATTGACTGTTTGGAGCGATTTAGAAGATTGGATATGGATGTAGTCGGTGGCAGGATTGGGAAACAAAAACAAATCTACGTCTTGAACAGCAGAATTAGCTAAGAAACAACCATGATTTAACAAAAAATAATCAATCAACGAGTCTAATTCTTGTAATTCCTTTATTTTTGGCTTTGGGTGATTAACATTTAAAACAGTCGTTAAAGAGATAATAAATTCATTTGTTATTCCTGGCTGTAGTTTAAACGGACCAGAAGATAATACACCACGTAAGTCTCGTCCTTCTAAATTTTCTTGAGCCATTGACCAGCCGCTTGGATCACTCGGAGCAGAAGGGAAGGCAAATTTTACGATAGGAGCAAAAGGCTGTTGATAACCAGCCTTGCTACCATATAAAGGCGAGCCATCCTTCCATGCTCCACTCATGTAATTATAGTACTCCAAAGCCGTTTCTGGATCCGTAGTTCCACTTGGGACAGAAGAATTTGTGCTGTTATTGTAATAAATAAAAGAAGTTAGGCCTAATTCATCTCCATTGTCCAATGGGCCACGTAATAATTTGACTCCCTGAATTGGAATATTTGTACCATAAGAGCTCCCACAATTACCATCTACATTTGATGCATTATAAAAATAAACTAAATCTCGGGTAGTATCGACTCCCACAAAGTCATCTTCCGAACAACCAATATCTCCATCCACCCAAAAGGAAAAATAACTATCAAATATAGGCTCACTGCCCTTATAAATTAATCTATACGATTCAAAAGTAACATTCTTCATAAAATCTTCCGAATTAAAAGCAAAGCTCATCAACTGGGTTTCCACCTTTAGGGCACTTGCCAATGTATTGGCATGCAGCCCACCATTGTCGTTGAAAATTTGAAATATCATTTTGTCTGCATAAAGAAGCGCATAATTCCCCAAACCACGACCTAGTAGTCTCGGAAAATCCCCTTCATACGGATTATATATTCCGTCTTCGTTCTGGTCATAAAAAGGGGCCAAAATTTGGTCGGGCAAATCAAATCCGTTCGTATAAAATGGATTCCCACGTCCAGGATATGCCTTTATATTATCTGGTATCTGATAATCATAAAGGGGCACTCCATTCTCCGTCGAAGTTTTCCATGCTGTCCTAAACTGGTTTATTTCTTCACCATAAACTATAAATTTTTTATCCCATAGAGAACAAGTACCCGCATCGGTCGAGCCATTAGCATCTAATGGGCCTGGATAATAATCAGTTTGCGCTTGATCAGCATAGGTGGTCGCTGCCAACTTTAAATTACCAAATTCATCATATCCACCCATCCAAATCGCACCTGCCCCTATAGTTGACAAACCACTCCCTTTTGGTACTTCATAAGCTGGATTATTATAATCCCACCACAAATCCCCACGAGAAAGCAATCGTGCCCTGACATTATTAATATCCAAATCAACTTGGGACGTACCAGGCTGACAATCAGTACGATAGGTTACATGAGCGGGATGTTTTTTATGACCTTTGGGGGGGCGTGCTTCTACATATTGAAGTATTCCTAAAAGTAAAAGGGTGAGTAGTGCATTTTTCATATACGACCATTTTCTATGTAAGTAATGCCCTAATAACGTGCGGAGACTTGGATTTGTCCCTGCTATTTGGCAAAATTTCTGCGAAAATCAGCAGTCATGCCCAATTCAATTGGATTTCCTTTTTGAGTTTGGGATGATTCAGGAGTAAACAGAAAAAAAATGTGGTAAAAAGAGAAAATAACGGAAATTGACTTTTCGATGCGGACTCAACAACTTAATCCGACAAACCATATACTCCTTGAATCCAACGCAGCTTATTGCCCAAGTAAAAATGCTCATCAGCCTTAAATCCAGCTTCCAAGATATATTGGTCGGTCTGACGATTGAGATTACATCCATCGGCAAGCCCTTTCCAAACAGGGTTCAGCACTTCTTGTAAGCCACCATAAAACCTACCTTCTGACTTGATATGTTCTAAAACGATGAGCTTCCCGTTCGGCTTCAACCATTTTTTATAATTCTGAATGGCTTCCTTCGGATTCGGTATCGTGCAAAGCACCAAGGTACTAATAACATAATCCATAGATGCTGGCGCAATAATATCATCCAATTTAGGGTCATTTACCCCCAAATTAAAGACCTTTATCTGCGGATATTGATCCAATTTCTTTTTTGCGTAAGCGAGCATGGCGGCAGATGGCTCTATACCGATGACTTGGGCATCCTTTCGGAAATATTGGAAATTTACGCCAGTGCCGCAGCCTACATCCAATATTTTTCCCGTAAGGGGTGATAAAAGGGCTTCTCGCTTGGGGCCGATTCCCTTTTCAATATGGACCATAATCGGGTCATAGACTTTCGCAAATATCTTTTTATACATGGTTCCTGTTTATTTTCTATTGCCAAAACGATTAATCTTAGCAAATATTAAGACTTACCAAACATTCTAACCCGTCTTTTGTTATGGGTGGCGTATGATCGGACAGAATTCGTACCACTTAAAATAAAAAAGATTATGCAACATACCGTGGCTGTGACTAGCCAAAACAAAAAAACCATCTCGGGTCATGGTGGCAGATGCCGCAAATTTTATTTCTATACGATTGAAAATGATCGTATTTTGAAAAGAGAATTGGTGGAGACACCGAGAGAAGAAGTACTCCATGAAGTATTTCACAATATGGGGCCCGAAGCCCACCACCCTATTTTTGATGCGGACATCTTTTTGGCTGCGCAAATCGGGCAAGGGGCTATCGCTAGGCTTGCGCAAAAAAATGTAAGAGCCTATATCACCCCACAAACAGACCCTGATACCGCCATCAAAGAGCTCATCGAAGGCACTTTGAAAGTCGTGGATATGTCAACAACTCAAAATCATGGCGGTTGTGGCGGCGGATGTGGGCATGAACACTAATGGCATTGCAAATTCATTTGCAAACGGCATTGCAAATTCATTTGCAAACGGCATTGCAAATTCATTTGCAAGATAAAAGCAAATAAATTTGCTTTGCCCAAATGCAAATAAATTTGCATCGCCTTAAAAAAAATATTTTCTAACACCATTAAAATCGAATATAATGGCAAAAATTACCCTAAAGGGCAACCCAGTAAACACAATCGGCGAACTACCTGCCGTAGGCACTCAAGTACCTGATTTTGCATTAATTGCCAATGACCTTTCTACAAAGACTTTAGCAGACTATGCAGGTAAAAAGAAAGTTTTAAACATCTTTCCTAGCTTAGATACAGGCACTTGTGCCACGTCTGTGCGCAATTTTAACGCTAAAGCAGCGGGACTTGATAATACTGTTGTTTTATGTATTTCAAGAGATTTACCTTTTGCGCAAGCGCGTTTTTGTGGGGCTGAAGGTATTGACAATGCGGTTACGTTATCTGATTTTGCGGATGGCGCATTCGGTAAAAACTACAATCTAACCATTGCGGATGGTCCTTTGGCTCATTTACATTCTCGAGCAATCATCGTTTTGGACGAAAATAATAAAGTCATCTATACTCAGCAAGTTCCAGAGATTGTGGATGAACCTAATTATGATGCGGCTATCGCTGCGCTTTAATTTTTTTTTATTAACTTTTGGAAAGTTTAACACTTTCCAAAAGTTATAAAAAAAATAAATTTTATGGAAAAACTCACGATCACAGGTACCGTCCAAAAGGTGGCCATCGGCATGGGATTTTGGGGAATTGTCGATCAAAATGGCAATAATTATCGCCCGATCAATATGCCTGCCCAATTAAAATTCCTAGGCAAATCAATCACCATCACGGCTCAAAAAGTAGAAGCAGGCGCTTCCATTTTTATGTGGGGTACGCCCATCAAAATCCTTTCTTTTACGACGTAGTAGCACATGATTAAGAACAAAGCAATTGCCCACTATATTGCAAAAATTACAGGTAAAGACCCCAAAGTTTTGCGATTTCAAGCCACGGAACATGCCCATATTGACATCGTGTCTATGACGGAGCATGGGGACGAGAATTTGATGGTTCATGCCAGTGTTGGGCTATCTGCTTATCCGACCAATCCTGAAAATCGCCATATTGAATTGGTTCTCGTTGCCGAAAAAAAATATGATTTGGCCCCTAATATTTTGGGGACTTGCGCTTTCAAAGCGATGCTTGAAGGCTGGCAAACCATGACAGGGGCTATTTTTTCTCACATATTTTCGGCATATTATCCAGATTTCAACGTAAAACATGGGCTGCTGATTCCGCCTTATTTGTGGAAAGACACGCTTAAGACGTTGGATTTAGGGGAGCTTTTAGTCGAATGGAAGATGGTCATTCCTATCACCCAGCAAGAAGCGGATTATCTCCAAACCCACTCACCGAGTACACTTTTGCCCCTTTTTGTAGAAAAGGATGTGAACTTATTCGATTTGAGCAGAGAAAGCGTCGTCTAGTCGCATTTTATCAACTGACCGATTTGCATTTCTTCTTTGGATTTCACCACCACTTGGTAGATACCTTGCGGTAAAAAGCTTAGATCTAGTTGGATATTACTCTGTACCCATTGACTTTTATGGAGATAGGTTTGCCCTAGGGCATCAACTAATGTGATCTCCACCCATTCCGCTCTGTTCCAATGGATAGCGAGTAAACCTGTTGACGGATTTGGGGCAATTTTTAGTTTTCTTTTTGGCGCAAGCCGAGTACCCACTGGGACATACTCCACAATCGGTTGATTATAAAATTCTAAAATCCCGACGCCACTAGACGTAACGACCCAGTCAGGGGTCGGCCCTGGATGACTCAAATAAGAAAAGTGCTCTCCTACATTAACAATAGAATCAAATTGGACAATCAGAGTATCACCAATAGTCCAGGCACTTGTAGCCCGATGTCCAGACTCTTCGTGCCTAAAATCAAAGCTCGGCTCACCGATCACATTCAAAGGAACGCCCGCAGGTTCAAAGGTAATACGCAATGTATTGGCATTAAATTTTTCTATTTTTTGTACATTCGGCGCAAAATCATCATTGGGAACCGGCTGGTTATACAATTTATTTTTGGCAACCTGCGCCATACGCTCCGCTAGGGCGCGGTATCCTTCTTCCCACCGATAGTGACAAGAATCTTGATCCGCATTGGTAGTGGACATGATGCTAATATCGGAATTTTGTTCCGCAAGGAGTCTCTGCGCTTCAAAAATATAGGGATTGGGATGCGCACAACCTAGATGCCGAACTTGAAAAAGAAAAGAGCCATCAATCCCCAAATCTTCCTTCCAACTACCATTCAAAGTCAAATAAGCCTGCACATAGTCGTCTGTCGGGGTATCCCATCCATTGGCTTCTCCATGAAACCAAAAAACCGCATTGGGATTTTTCACGCCTGCTTTATGCAAACGTACCAACATTTTGCTATAATTGGCGGTTGTATCTTGCGAATCCTTCTGAAAATAAGAAATAGGTTGGGCGCCATCCGCAAAATTAAAAATGCCCACCGGAAAACCCAAGTACTGTGACATCACTTTGGCCAAATGTCCACCCCATCGCCCTGGAAAGGAATGGGCCAAATCATCCCATTTCCCATTAAAATAAGACCTTGTGTATGGCATTATGTCTTCAGGCATTACACTCAAATAAGCCTGCGCATTAGACTGTCCATTGATAATATAAATATCCCCTGCGACGACATCGGTGGCCTTCCATTCTTCCGTTTCGGTGGTATTTTTTACACCATAAAGAATAAACTCATGGTTGTAAAAATTAGCAGGCAACAAATAGTCAAATTGAAATGAAGCCGAATCCCCAACATAGGTCAAAGTCTGATACTCTTGAAAGAAGTTGCCTGCAGTATCTAGAGAGACCCAAAGTTTAATTTTGTCGTAATTGCTAGAAGCGGCGACCGTACCTGCTATCTTCACCTTTGCGGTGGACATGCTTTTCTGACGTTCGCAGATTTGTTTATTAAGTGGAAAAGATTTGATGGTCATCAAACCTGTATAGGAAGGCGTATTATTCTGCCCCAGCCCCAAAAAAGGCAATGAAGCAAAAAGAGAAACCCAAAAAAAAGATGTTAGTCGCATAATATTGAAATCTCATTCATAAATAAAACAAAAACAGGGGAATACATCTGGGGTTACTTTCTTTTCAGCAAGCAATGCAAATATACGGAATTTTGGGCAACTACATAGCATAACAATGCTTCTTCAAAAAAATGACGGTGTAGCGGTGTAGCAGTATAAACTAAAACCAATTACAACAAAATAGCCTTAGAAACGGACTTCACGTTCAATCCCCCGAAATTACCCGAGCTCATCCACAGTAAATTATTATTTTTACCTTTTAGCTTGCGCAAAGCCTTTTCCAATGCCTTGGCGTCCGTAAAAACTTGAACATTTTGCCCACCAAAAGCCTTTTTCACTTCGTCTTCTGAGAAAAAAGGGAGTTTTTTCATCTCCAAAGTATGTGGACTATAAAACACAAAACCATAGTCCGCAGGAGACATTGTGCCTTTATAATGCGGTAAAAATGCTTTATTCAGGCTACTGAAAGTATGTAGCTCGAGACAGGCGATGAGCTTTCGATTTGGATATTTAGAGCGTACGGCTTTGATGGTCGCCTTAGCCTTGGAAGGCGCATGAGCAAAATCGAGAAAAGCCGTACCTGTTTTTGATTCCAGCAATGTTTGCAGGCGTTTTGCGGCACCCGTGAATGATCCAATTGAGTCAAAAAAGACTTTATCAGAAACGCCTAATGCTTTTATGGCGTAGTACGCGGACTTTAGATTTTCAAGGTTATGCTTCCCAAAAATCGCCAATTCTATGTCTTCACCATGCCCGTTTTTGATGATGGTTTTTCCATTTTTGCCCACATTCTTAAAGCCCCTATAAGGTATTTGGTGGATATTTTTGGGTGCTTTGGGGGCTAGCTTGCGCAAAATAGCATCATTTTGATACCAAATCCAAGTAGCCTTTGGCGCCATCACCTTCAAAAGTTTTTTAAATTGAAGCGTATAATTTTCAAATGTCGGAAAAACATTGATATGATCCCAAGCGATACCTGTCGTAATGGCAATATTGGGTTTATAAAACAGCATTTTTGGACGCAAGTCTATCGGAGAAGCAGGATATTCATCCCCTTCGATGACCATAATCGGCGCGTCGGACAAGCCCACCATCGTATCAAAGCCTTCTAATTTTGACCCAACAAGATAATCAAACTTCAATCCCGCATCTTTTAATACGTGCATAATCATGGCCGTTGTAGAAGTTTTGCCATGACTCCCAGTGACCACTACCCTAGTTTTGTCCTTGCTATGCTCATAGATAAACTCCGGAAAACTCAACACTTTCAGTCCAATTTTCTTAGCCTTTAGCAATTCGGGATTATCATCTCGAGCGTGTTTGCCTAATATGACCAAATCCAACTTTTTATTGATTTGTTTGGGAAACCAGCCCATTTTTTTGGGCAACAAGCCTTTTGCCGCAAGGCGCGCCTTAGAAGGGTTATAGACTTCGTCATCAGAGCCCGTCACTTGGTGCCCCGTTTCTAATAAAGCAATGGCTAAATTGTGCATGACAGCGCCCCCGATGGCGATCAAATGAATCTTCATGAATTTCTTTCTTTAGGACAAAATAGAAACCAATCATTTTTTGGCACTATTTTTAATGTTTTAATGGTGTACTTGGGCAACCTGCTCAAAACAATAGTTTTACAATACAATTCGCTCAAGCAGTCAAACCCACCACAAAAGTATCTTTTCATCAACAAAAAAGTACTATTTGTGACATTTTTTCAGCTTTTTTATACGTTATAACCGTAAAAAGGTCAAAAAGAAGGTATGTTTTTTGTCAAAAGTGGCATTGTGTTGTTAAAACCAATAATTTTGTTTCACGAAAATAATAAATTCGCATGTTAACCGTTTCTAAGCAAACATCAAACAAACAGATCATGAACAAATCAAATTTTCTAAAACTTTTCGTTGCCGTAGGACTAGCCTTTTTAATGCTAACCGCTACTTCTTGCCACAAAGGATATGGTTGTCCAAACCAAATCGAAGCAGCAGCTGAATAAAAAATAATGAATTGGATCAATTTGTCGGAAACGACACAATTGGAACAAATACTGGAAGCTATGCCCAAAGATGTACTCATCTTTAAGCATAGCTTTCGTTGTTCTATCAGTGTCGCTATCAAAAATCGCCTTGAATCCGCTAATCTTGAAAGTCATTATAAACTTTTCATGATTGATGTGGTTCATTCTCGACCAACTTCGCTATATTTGGCGGAGAAAGTTAATATTCAGCATGAATCACCGCAAGTGTTGCTTTTTAGAAATGGAAAATGCTACTTTCATGCTTCCCATTTTGACATTACAGAACACGCCATCTTGACCGCAAAATCAAGTGCCTAGCATACAACAAATTGAATAAACTAATTACCACCAACGACCAGTCTCACTCTGTTTTATCTGGTCAATTTGACCAATCCTATCACAGCACATTTGGCGCTATCCAAGAGAGTCTTCACGTCTTTATCCATGCGGGTTTAGAAGAAGTCATCTATGAACATCCCGTCATAAATATTCTAGAAATCGGGTTAGGTACGGGGTTAAATCCCTTGCTTACGCAAATTGCGGGCGCTAAAACGAAGACAAAAATTCGCTATACTGCCATTGAGCCCCTTCCTTTGGAAAAGGAGCTATATAATCAGCTGAATTATGCGGAGCTACTGAATGTCCCTAAAGAGATTTTACAGCAGATTCACGATTGTTCTTGGAATGTATTTCATGACTTGACCGAGCAATTTTCCTTTCGGAAAATAAAGGTCAAAATAGAAGATTGGACACCTGATTTCGGGATTGATGCTATTTATTATGATGCTTTCTCCCCTGATGTACAACCTGAACTTTGGACAAAAGAACTATTTACCAAGCTTTTCAATCACCTAGAGCCGCATGGACTTTTGACTACTTATAGCGCTAAAGGTAGTGTCAAACGTGCCTTAAAAGCGGCTGGTTTTACCATAGAAAAGCTGGCAGGCCCACCAGGTAAGCGGGAAATGACTCGGGCTTGGGGAAAAGTTAAAAACTAGACTCCGAAAGCGTGCTATAAAAAGTCAGCAGCCATTGTTCAATAAAAAAAGGAAGTTAGCAAAGCTAACTTCCAAACGTGAATTCCAACAGTAAATTTATAATGGATTAGTTTTTGATCAAAGTCGATACAGATACCCCTTTGCGACCTTGAATCTTTACGAAATAAATCCCCTGGGTCAAGTGTAGTCCATTGAATGACACTTTATTATTTGCAGCCGAAAACATTTCTTGCTGCTTAGACATTTCTTGCCCAATAGCATTCAATATACTAATGGTCAACATCTCCGGCTTTTGCAGGACAAAAGAGATATTAAAATCTTCGCTAAAAGGATTTGGATAAATTTCTATCTGCTCCAAACCTTCAATTTCTTGAACACTAACAACAGCATCTGCCACATCTTGAACCGCTACAGGCCATACTCCTGGAGATGGAACAGATACACCCTTCGTTTCTCCACGCACTTCATCTTGTCCAAAGAAATACAAAGGCCATCCTTTATAGGTCATTTGCTGATGCCCTGCGACCGTAATCTTACCAAACAAACCAGCATCTAAGATAGATGGTATTTGCTGTAAGTCTTCTTCATATACTGGCCACACTCCGTTATTAGAAAAATCATCGGCTGTAAAGTTATTCTGGTTGTACTTATCATTCTTGAAGGTATATAAAGTACGTCCTACAGCATCCGTAAAAAACTGTACATTCTCCGTACCTAGTTGATAATCACCTGTGTAGGTCTCTCCATCAAGCCCTACTAAGACATCATTCATCAACATAATTCCATAGTCAGGCTTTGCGACAAACCATACATTATTTTTTGCTTCACCGTTGGTATCACCGGTGTTTGCATCATTGACAAAGTAATACAAAGGCCATCCTTTATAAGTCGTTTGCATCGCGCCGTCTGCTCTCTCAAAGTTTCCAAAATCTCCGGCATCCAATCCCATCCCTACGGCTGGAGATTCTTTGTAAAAAACAGGCCAATTGGTTACACACCCACCTGTACAGGCAGATGCGTCAGGCATCGCATCTTTAGTAAAAAAGTACAATGTATTGCCATCAGCATCTGTCAAAATTTGACCTAGTGAAGCATCATTGGATATTTTAACATCTTGAGCAATCAAAGTGGTAGTAAAAAGAATCATTGCCACAAAAGACAACAACTTGGGAAGTAAAAGAACTTTTTTCATTCTGGTAAGTGTTTATTAGTAAAAAATATTTTCAATACCAATACTTAATATTATTCTTAAAGGCTGCGTGGGGATTAATATTATACACAAATAATTGAGCTTACTCCGAAAAATCGTTGTTAAGGAATGGTACAAAACTTTATTTTGTGCAATCATGCAATTGTTCCACTGAAACCAACCTAAAATCCTTGTTAAAATAGGAGCCTACAGCATAAAATTTTGGTAGTTAGAAACGACCGTATTGGTTGACATGATCAGCATCTAGAAAAAATAAGCTTAAGCAAGTTTGTCCGTGCTTGGAGTTTCTTTTTACGGAAGTAAAGAAAGCAAATCCCATTTAGGCATTCCTTTGCGAGCGGCATAGGCTTGCGCAAATTCAACAATTAACTTCTTGTAACCCCTTGACTTTTAGCCATTCACCTTTTGCCAGCACCAAAAATCAAACATAAAGACAACCTGATTTACTAAAGAAGACTTACCGTCCCATGACAATTAATAGATTAAAAAATTCATTTTCCAATCTATTCCGAAGCTCCACAAACTCACATTACCATGCCCAATACCAGTCAATGGCACATGCACATAAGGTCCAAACTGTGCAGAGACCTTGGGGTTAAAAACTCGTTGGTAGCCCACAGAAACCTGCCCCACTCCAAACCAATGCTCGTTTTCCTTTTCTGTATGCCATTCGCGAATTAAATCTGGGTCGGCTAGGTCATAAGAATACTGATATTGCTCTTTGAGCATAAAATAAGAAGTTAACCCCAAATTAGTATATAGTCCATTGTGTAGATATCCTTTCGGAAAAAAATCCAAAATAACAGGTACTTCTAAAATATCCGTAGTTGCTTGAGTTGACTGCGGAGCAATTTTACGAGTCCAAAACCCTTTTGGGGGCGTATAATCCCCTTCATTGACTTTATACTTTTTGTGGGTATAGCTTAGTCCTATACCAACTCCGATTTTTCTTTTAAAACGAAAAGAAGTCTGCCCGCCAAATCTAAAATTATTTTTAGAGATGGTCTCTAATTCAACCGAAGATATTTCACTAGCCAAAAAGGCGCCAACCAACCATTGATTATCTATTTTATGCTTCACATTAACCTTTTGCGCAAGCGAAAACCCGTCTATAGAAGCTATCGTCCCCAAAGGTAACGGCATAATAATTGGTAAAAGGTCGGTAAATTCTTCTGTCTCAATTTTGTGCGACTCATCCAAATAAACAGCTTTTTTTGCCGCAAGGTCATCCCCAACAATTGCCTTAGAATACGAATCATCTAGATGCTCCATATTAGACTTAGATGCTATTTCATCTGGCAGGATCACTTCATCTATGATTTCCGAGTGGTTATAAACTGATTTTGGTTTTTCAATTTCAATATTTTTGCCTGCACTAGAATCTGATGATTTCTTTTCTTCAATAGGCATGGCGCCGACATCCTTTTGTATATTTTCTGCTTGGCGGCTTACATTTTCATTGGGAGTATGGGCTATTGCTGTCGTTACAGAATTAGAATCAATCGCTTCATTTGTACCATAGAAAAAGACAAAAAGACTTAATCCAACCACCAAAAAACCACTCAGCCACCACCAAAATCGACGGCTACGCTCTTCCTTATTCAACAAGATCTCCATTTCTGCCCAAGCATCTGGATTATACTCAAAGTCATGCTGTGCTGATCTTTGTTGAAAAAACTTATCTATATCTTTGTGCTCAGACATCTATCAACTATTAATTTCTTTCGTCACCAATTCTTTTAATTTTGCTCTTGCACGAGTCAAATTTGACTTTGAAGTAGCCACTGTAATTCCCAATTCTGCCGCAATTTCTTTATGTTTGAAGCCATCAATTACGTACATATTAAAAACTGTCCGATAGGCCATAGAGAGAGATTGAACCATCCCAATCAACTCTTTATATCCGATTCGACTCAAAATATCTTCTTGACTAGCCATTTCATTGGCTTCATTTAGTTCCACTTCCATTTTATACTTTTTTTGCCGTTTGATATGAGTAATTGCCGTATTCACTAATATTCGCCGAAACCAAGGCTTAAAAGGCTTTTCTCTATCATACTTCTTAATGTACTTAAAAACCTTTAGGAAGCCATCATTAACAATCGAAATAGCTTCAGATTCATTTTTGACATATCTTATACAAATACTCATCGCATAAGCATAGTACAACTTATACAAGGCATGTTGGCTCGCTCGATTGCCTTTGTGGCAACCTTCTATGATTAATTTAAACTTAGTCTCTTGACTTTGACTCATTTTATTTCCTCTCTACCTATACATACTATTCTTTTTACAAAAAGGCTGCGTAAAAGAAAAAACAGACAGTTTTTATCTCTACATTAGGTTTAAGCTCAATATATCATCTGGCTTTAAAAAACAAATTGGGACACTAATTCCATTATCTTACCCCAACAGGCAAGCTCAAGATGCTGGTTAAAGTGTTATTTTGGGGTCATTTCTTCACCACCATCCATTCGGTCAAGTCAATTTGATCAATCGGGACGACGCAATGCAGGTAACGTGAGCAAAGGGCTTCGATGGTACGTCGGGAAGCATTAAAAGCGGACATAATAGAGCCGCCGCGTTTGCCTAGCGATAAATCTCCGCATAAAAATAAGCCTTTGATTCCCGTTTCTCCATACTCATCAATATCGGGTGAATCTTCGGTAAAGGTGATACCGATGACTTTTAAGAAATTTTGGGGCGTCGTACCGCCTAAGGAATACACCAATCGATCATAAGTATGCTCACCGATTTCTTTAAAATGAACGACAGGCTTGCCGTCTTCGGAGACGGTTACTTTTTCGATATTGGTTTCTCGTAAGAGTGCTACTTCTTTTTGCTCTTCTAAAAGCAAAATGCTTTGATTATTGATAGGATTCATCCGATGAAATTCCTTGCCACGGTAAGAAAGGGTCACATCATTGCCTTTTTCATGCAAATACTGTGCATTTTCGCTTGCGGTATCTCCTCCACCGACCACAAGGATTTTTTCTCCAGTAGCCTCAAAAGAAGTCACATCAAAATGTACCACTTTGCGCAATTCTCTTGGTAGCTTGTAGGAAGGTTTGCGTGGTCTCCCAAATATACCGATAGCAATAGCCACGTTTTCACTCTCATAATTCCCGTTAGAAGTTTCTATTTCAAAGCGATTTTTTCCATTTTCATGAAAGGAGGCTATTTTGCTGACTTCTTCTTGATAATGCACTTCTACGCCTGTATTTCGGATGGCACTATCTAATAAGTTTAAGGTCTCTTCTTTACCAAGGTCGGGCATACACATCACCCCATGACAGACTGCTTTGATGCCTTTGTAGTTGGCGGTAACTAGCTTACTATCAGGGTATAATGAGCGTATCACCCAAGAATGGGCTTCCGCCTTTTCGATAATCAAAATCTCTTCTTTTCCTAGACCTGCCGCTCTAGCTTCTACTGCCAAGGAAATACCCGCTGGGCCAGCTCCGATAATCACTAATTTATACATCGTTCGATTAAGTTTGTGAAATATCCTAACACCAAATGCTAGAAATCGTTTAGAAAAACTCTGGTGTAGCTTGCTATGCAGGCGTATAGACACCATCCCCCTTGTATAAAGTGGTATTTAAGTTTCGTAAGAGTTACAAAAGAGACCGAATGGTAACAAATTGAGCTGATTGAGCGAGTGGTCTTGCAACTTTAGTTGCAAGATGTAGAGACGCGCGAAGCGAGTATCGCCACATGAAAGGTAAAGCCTTAAGGACCATTGTCTTTTCACAATCCCTAGAACCGATACTTCAAGCCGGCATAAAAATGATTATCCGACCGAAAATAAGCCCAATTATTATACCCAGCCATCCATCTCCAATGATGTTGACCAAAAACAACTCCACCACCCATACCCATATAAATATGGCTGGACAAATTAGCGACGGGTACCAACCTTTGAACTTTTCTTTTCGTGTTTAGTTTTTCGTCAACGATTTAAGGTACAAGTCTTTTACTCTATTGACAGCAGTAGAAGCCAAAAAGTTGGGTAAAGCACACAAAAAAAATGCTCTACCCAATTTCTCGAGTAGAACATTTATAATGAGATTATAATTGTCATATAGGACGTTCCTGTTGTTAAGGGAACGGACAACAAAAGGGTGACACTTGCGTGTCTCGGAAGTTGGGAAACTCGGGGTTTAAGGGAGGGATATTTTGGTTTTCTACCACAAAGATAAAGGATAGGCTATCCGCTATCAAAGGAATAGTGATAAAATTAGACAAAATACACCATTACAAGTACGTATAATTACTTGCTAATCCAATTTATGATGAATATTCCAAATAATTTCCGATATTGGCTCGATATTTTGGTTATTTCCAAACACAAACCCCGCATCGCACTCCCGTAATCAACATGAAGAACAAATCATCAAAAACTATTTTTGCCGCCTTTTGGATAATATGCCTACTACTCTATTATCGCACAAGGGCGGCAGGTTTTACGATTGATTTTTTAGGCTGGCAGGAGAGCTATGACGCAGGTAGTTTTGGGGACATATTGACCTGTTTTGGGTATAATGGTTTACACCAAATATTGCATTTAGTTTTTTACAGTTTTTACCAATTATTTCGGACGGAAGGCGTTCCTTGGTATTTGCTTTTTACTTTTCTTCATGCGCTTAATGGCACTTTATTTTATCGGTTAGTACAATTTTTACTAAAACAACTAAACATGGAGTCCGCAACCCCCATCGCTCTCGCTGGGTCTTTAGCTTTTTTGGTTAATCCATTTAATGTCGAGCCGCTTGTTTGGAAAGTTTGCGTTCATTACTTGATGTCGCTCTCCTTTTTACTCATTCTCCTTTGGAATATCAGTCATTTTTTGGCGCAAGCCACTAACAAACGACTTCTATATGCGCATTTGACACTGGTCTTATCCTTGTTTACGCTAGAATTCTCACTGGTCTTTCCTATTTTCACTTTAATCTGGGCTATTTTTGGTTATTTTACTTATGGAAAATCGACTTCCGTCAAAAAAATCATAGGCGGCTTATTGGCTCCACAATTCATCATTCTCACGGGCTACTTCTTTCTCAACAAATGGATACTAGGAGATTGGGTGGGGCATTATGGGACTAAGACACACCTTAACATTAAGCCCGTTGAGATGCTTAGTACGATGTATAAATACTTTGCGAAGTATAGCCTTTTTGGTCGCTTTCTGGACTTCAAACGAGAAGAAGCAATCTATGGGTTTTTCAATAATCCAACTACGGTTTGGGGGATTACCACCGCCCTATTTTTCATTACTTTAATCTTCATTATACGGTGGTCAAAACTGTCCAACAAAATTAAAATCAGTTGGCTATTTCTAATCAGTTTTTTCATTGCATTAGCTCCCGTTGCTAACTTATTCTTTTACTTTCTACTCTACAGTGAAAATGACCGCTATGGTTATTTGGCCGCTCCTTTTTTCTCATTGTTTTTGGTTTTGATGATATTCTGGTTTGCACCAAAAATACGATACGCTGTGCTTATTTGTTGGATTTCACTTTCTGTTTATTTTCAGCAAAAAGTCGCCATCGCTTGGCAAGAGAATGCCATCATTTATGAATACCTTTTAAAAGATTTTAGGTGGTACGACGCCCCTAAAGTGCTGATGCTCAACCTTCCAGACAACTATGCAGGTACTTTTCTTTTCAGAATAATCAAACGGGAAGACCCGCTGGTAGATGACCTAAAGTACCACCTTCAAAAGCCTTATCAAGGACAGCTTCAACAAGTGGCTCAATACAATATGATGCACCTAGATGAAGGAGTTTCGGTAGAACAAATCGACTCCATGCAACTAAAGGTAATCTTCAATCAATGGGGCAATTGGTGGTGGAAAGATGGCATCGGTATCTCCAATTATGAAAATAATCTCTATAAATTTAAGCTCATCGAAAAAGGCTACCAACTCACTTTCAAACAACGCCCTGATGATTGGACAATGATTTATCAAGTTGGCTCTAATCTTAAGGAGTTTGAATTTGAGTGATTCAAAGGGCGGTGTAGCGGTGTAGCGGTGTAGCGGTGTAGCGGCGTAGCGGTGTAGCGGCGTAGCGGTTTGGCGGTTTAGCGGTGTAGCGGTTTAGCGGTGTAGCGGTGTAGCGGTTTAGCGGTTTGGCGGTTTGGCGGTTTGGCGGTGTAGCGGCGTAGCGGTGTAGCGGTGTAGCGGTTTGGCGGTGTAGCGGTGTAGCGGTTTGGCGGTTTAGCGGTGTAGCGGTGTAGCGGTTTGGCGGTTTGGCGGTTTGGCAGCGGCAACACCGAGCAAAAGAAAACCAAAAAAAAACACCAAGCACAAAACTGCACTTGGTGTTCATCATTTTCTTAACATCCCTAAAAACTAGACCTTCTCTCCAACCAACTCAACCGTCTCAAAGACAATTTTCCCATCTCTAGCGTCCATTTTTACCTTAGATTTCGGATGAATTCGTCCATCTAATAAGGCACGGGACATTTCGTTTAAGACATCTCGTTGGATGACTCGCTTCACGGGTCTTGCGCCAAACTCAGGATTATACCCTTTTTGTGCCAACCAATCCATCGCTGCATCTGTGTAGCTCAACTCAATCTCTTGCTTCATTAATTTTTCCGCAAGGTGACCCAGCTGCAAACTAACAATCTGACGTATATCTCCCTGCGTCAAAGGCGTAAACATCAAGACTTCATCTATCCGATTCAAAAACTCTGGGCGGACAGTTTGCTTTAATATTTCGTTGACTTGATTTTTGGTTTCTTCGATGACTTTCTCCCTATTTTTATCGGTCAAAACGGCAAAATTATCGCGTATTACGTCAGAGCCAATATTCGATGTCATGATAACGATGACATTCTTAAAATTAGCCACACGCCCCTTGTTGTCCGTCAATCGACCGTCTTCCAATACTTGCAACAAGATGTTAAACACATCAGGATGCGCCTTCTCAATTTCATCCAATAAGACCACAGAATAAGGCTTCCTACGCACCGCTTCCGTCAACTGCCCGCCTTCATCATACCCCACATATCCCGGGGGGGCTCCTACCAATCTAGAGACCGCATGACGCTCTTGGTATTCAGACATATCAATACGAGTCATCAGATTTTCATCATTAAAGAGATAGTCTGCAAGGGCTTTCGCCAATTCTGTTTTGCCGACACCTGTCGTTCCCATAAACAAGAAAGAACCGATAGGGCGATTTTCGTTGGACAATCCCGTTCTGCTCCGACGAATCGCATCCGCCACGGCATTGACGGCTTCATCCTGCCCGACCACTCTTTTGTGAAGCTCATCTTCGAGATGCAATAATTTTTCGCGCTCTCCTTGGAGCATTTTTTGCACAGGAATACCCGTCCATTTGGCGATGACTTCCGCAATATCTTCTGCATCCACTTCATCTTTCACCAATAAATCATTGTTTTCTTGCAGGCGTTCCATCTCCGCCATCAGCTCCTTCAACCGCTCTTGATGCTCAGGCAACTTGCCATATTTTATCTCCGCAGCACGATTAAAGTCACCAGATCGCTCGGCATTTTGGGCTTCCAATTTTAGCTGTTCAATATGTTCTTTGGCATCTTGGATACTTTGGACGATACTACGCTCATCTTCCCATTTTGCTTTCAAGCTTTGCTGCTGTTCTTCCAAATCCGCAAGCTCTTTGTTGATTTTTTTGAGTTTATCCTTGTCTTTTTCCCGCTTCATGGCGGCTTTTTCGATTTGGAGCTGTCGGATTTTGCGTTCGACTTCATCCAATTCTTCGGGCATAGAATTCATCTCTAACCGCAATTTAGCGGCCGCTTCATCAATCAAATCAATCGCCTTGTCTGGCAAAAAACGATCAGAAATATACCTTTGCGAAAGCTGAACCGAAGCGACAATGGCATCATCCGTAATATTGATCTTGTGGTAATTTTCATAGCGCTCCTTCAAACCACGTAGGATAGAAATGGCATCTTCTTCGCTTGGCTCATCCACGATGACCTTTTGGAATCGACGCTCTAAAGCCTTGTCTTTTTCAAAATACTTTTGGTATTCTTCTAGAGTAGTTGCTCCGATGGTTCTGAGTTCGCCACGTGCTAACGCCGGCTTCAAAATATTAGCAGCATCCATCGCTCCTTGGCTCTTACCCGCCCCAATTAACGTGTGGATTTCGTCAATAAACAAGATAATTTCGCCATCAGCTTTACTCACTTCATTGACGACTGCTTTTAAGCGTTCTTCAAATTCTCCTTGATACTTTGCGCCAGCAATCAATGCCCCCATATCTAGGCTATATAGCTCCTTGGTACGCAAATCTTCGGGCACATCTCCCGCAATGATGCGATGCGCCAAGCCTTCTACGATGGCTGTTTTGCCCGTACCAGGCTCACCGATTAGGATGGGGTTATTTTTCGTTCTTCTTGCGAGAATGTGCAACACTCTCCTAATCTCATCTTCGCGCCCAATTACTGGATCTAATTTTCCCGAACGAGCCTTATCATTCAGATTAATGGCATATTTATTCAAGGAATCATAATTGGCTTCGGCATTTTGCGACGTTACTCTATCGCCTTTGCGCAAGTCAAAAATAGCCGCCTTCAAATCTTTTTCATTCACGCCCATATCTTTCAACATTCTGGCGGTTGGGGAATTTCCCGCAAGGATGGCCAAAATCAAATGCTCCAAAGCGACAAACTCATCGTTAAAAGTCTTAAGATAATCATTCGCTTTTTGGAAAGCAGTTACCGCATCCCTTGAGAAATAAGGATTGCCGCCACCACTTACTTTTGGAAAAGAAGCCACGATACTAGACAGTGCCTTTTCCACCATGTCAGGACGAATACCTAATTTATTAAAAAGGTGATTAGCTACATGGTCATCCGTTTTTAGGATGCCTTGCAGCAAATGTCCTGGTTCTATTGCTTGTTGACCGTTTTCGTGCGCCAATTGCTGTGCCATCTGGACAGCTTCTTGGGTTTTGATGGTCATATTATTTGTATTCATATTGCTATGTTTTTTTTCTTAAGCTTACAAATAATTATCATCAATAGACATGCCAACAGAATTAAACAGCCAAAATGGCTATAAACGACTGATAATCAATGACATTATGACAGGGCGAGTTGGTGTTTTAACGGCATTTTGGCAGATGGTCTTCATTGGCTAAGCTCCCCAAAGCAAACATAGGTAAAAGACCACTCTCTCCAATCTGATACGAAACCCGCTTTAACAGGATTGTAGATAGTATAATATACACGATTACGCACATCTTTTTCGCTCCGCATATAGGAATCATAGCTTTCGGACTCCCAAAAAGAGCCACTGCGCCGGAGATAGCGATTTATCCTAAATGCAGACGCCCCCTTTATCCTTCGCATAATGTCATCAACTTGAGTATATTCAAAATATTCCGCATCAGGGTCACAATCTTCAGACAATTGAATGGACGTGTCAATGAGGATATGTACATGGTTGGGCATTATGCAATAAGTAATGAGCTTATAAAAAACACCATCGTATTTTTTAAGTTCCTTTTCTAATATTTGCGCTACATTTGTCTCCCTAAGCCATTTGGGGCCAGTCTTTATTTGGTGCAAAGCATCATCAAACTCTTCAAAATATTCTAATTCAATTGCATCCAAACGTTCCTGTTTGAAATCTTCCTTGTCAGAATATGCTTTTTTTATTTTTTCTTCATATTTGTCATTTATCTTCTTCAACACCGCCACAGGCAAAGAGCCGTAAAGTCTGAAAGTAATGAAAAAAGTGGCTCCAATTGGCAAAATATGCGGGAGATTTCTCCGGTAGAATGTCTTTATTTTACTCATAGCTTTGGTTTTGATGTCGCTAAATTATTTAAATTGTTTGAGCTATTTTTTATAACAATAGTATTTCATTTTTTTTCAACGGGCTGAAGCTCGTTGTACCTTTCGGCGGGCTGAAGCTCGTTGTACCTTTCAACGGGCTGAAGCCCGTTGTACCTTTCAACGGGCTGAAGCTCGTTGTACCTTTCAACGGGCTGAAGCTCGTTGTACCTTTCAACGGGCTGAAGCTCGTTGTACCTTTCAACGGGCTGAAGCCCGTTGTACCTTTCAACGGGCTGAAGCCCGTTGTACTTTTCTTCGGGCTGAAGCTCGTTGTACTTTTTTTCCCTACCTTTATGCTTCTAAATCTACAAACTAGCTAATACATCATGAAAAATTGGATTGTCTTTCTTTTGCTCGCAGCGTCTTTTTCGGCTTTCGCCCAAAAACGGATTCCCCAATCAGTGAACTTCCGTAAATCCGTAGAAAATAAAGTCCGAAAAGGAAAGAAAGGTGTGCCTGGTAAAAACTACTGGGTCAATAAGGCTTCATACAAAATGGATGTCTCTTTGGCTCCCTTGACGGGACAGGTCGATGGGACCGAAGATATTACCTATTATAACAACTCGCCCGACACCTTAAAGGATATGGTGCTTGCCCTTTACCAAAATTTTTATAAAAAAGGTTTGTGCGCTGACTACAATACCGCCCCCGAAAAACAAACGGATGGCGTCAAAATTAAATCCATCTCTGTCAATGGCATGGTGCTTAATGGCGAAAAAGCTAAGCAAGTACGTACCAATTTATACCTGACTTTAGACCAACCCGTCCTACCCCATTCTACCGCCAAACTACACGTGGAATGGTCGTATTTGGCTAGAGAAGGCAATACAGTGCGGACAGGAAATTATGGAGAAGGTCGGCACTTTGTCGCTTATTTTTATCCCAAAATTGCTGTTTATGACGACATGGACGGATGGGACAAAGCCGATTATCTGGGCATTACAGAGTTTTACAGCGATTTTAACGACTATGATGTGCGCATTCACGTGCCCAAAGATTTTGTGGTCTGGGCAACGGGTATGCTCCAAAATCCCAATGAAGTACTCCAACCTAAATATGCCCAGCGTTTGGCGAAAGCAAAAAAATCTAATACCGTAGTCAGTATCATTGACTCATTTGATGTCCAAGCAGGCAACATCACCAAACAATCCAATTTGACCTATCATTACACGGCAACACATGCGCCCGATTTTGCTTTCGCAACGGACAAAGACCACCTGTGGGATGGCTGGAGCGTGACGGTTGACCCCAAAACGGGACGTAAGTCTTTTGTGGATGCGTCCTACGAAAAAGAATCTGCCGATTATTATGGAGTCGCCAAAATTGCGGGAGAAGCTTTGATAAATTATTCGACAGATTTTCCTGGTGTGCCCTACCCTTTTCCTGCGATGACTATCTTTAATGCCCCTTCCGGAATGGAATTCCCCATGATGTGCAACGACGGCTCTACCCAGCCGCTTTCTTCCACCATGGGTTTGACTTATCACGAAATAGCGCATACTTATTTCCCGTTTTATATGGGCATCAATGAACGCAAATATGCGTGGATGGACGAAGGTTGGGCGACTTTCTTCCCAAAGAAATATTTTAAAGATTATGCGCCTGATTTTGATTTTCACGGCTCAAGAGTGCAGCGATATCTCCAAATCGCAGGCACCGAAGCAGAAGTGCCTATTATTACTTTGTCGAAAGACCAGCATAATCGCTTGATTTACCGAAATTCAAGCTACAACAAACCTTATCTTGCCTACTACTTCATCCAACAATACCTAGGCGAGCCCCTTTTCAAATCTACCTTACAAGGCTATATGCATGACTGGAACGGTAAGCATCCAACGCCTTATGACTTCTTTAATTCCTTTAACACGCATTCAGGAAAAAATCTAAATTGGTACTGGAAAAACTGGTTTTTTGACAAAAACTATGCAGATATCAAAATTGCTAAACTTGCAGACCAAGGTATTTATTTGACCAATAGTGGTGGCTTGTTTGTACCCATAAAAATTGTTGTTACGCCCCTTAAAGGGAAGCCCATCACCATCAAAAAAGAATTAGACTTTTGGAAAAATGGGCTTCATAAACGGTTCATTATGTTGCCTTTACAGAAAAATGAAATCAAATCTGTAGAAGTAAACAATTGGGGGCGCATACCCGATACCAACCTAAAAGATAACTTCATCGAACCCTAATCGGAAAACATGAAATACCTAGCCTTATTTTTAGTTTTACTTTCAGGGTGTACATCCAAGTCCCCAAAACCATCTTCTGACACTCTCCGAAATGACTTCTCGCCAGAAGAGCAAAATATCATCCTTTTGTCGAAAGACATCATCAAGGAAACCTACTTTGGCACGTTTATCACGATGGATTCAGAAGGCCAACCTAGGGCGAGAGTCATGGAACCTTTTGCACCTGATGACGAATTTGTTATTTGGTTGGCGACTAATCCCAAAAGCCGAAAGGTGGCTCAATTAAAAGCAAATTCCACAGCCACCCTACACTATTTTGACAAAGCCAACTTAGGATATGTTTCCTTGATGGGACAAGCCTTTTTGGTCAACGACCCAGCCATCAAAGCTTCCAAGTGGAAAGACGGTTGGGAAAATTTTTATCCCAACAAAGACAAGAACTATCTCTTGATAAAATTTGTCCCCGAAACGCTGGAGCTCATCAGTATCCCTAATAAATTTACGGGAGACTCCATTACTTGGAAGCCCCATATTGTCCACCTTCGCTAAACCTGTTTATCAAAAATGAATTATCCCAACCTGTTTTTTGTGCTTATTTTTTCGGTCTCCATATTAGCCGGCTGTAAAAAAGAAAATAAAAGCACCGCCCAAAAACCCAATATAGATTTTAAAATCTTAACCGACAAAGCAATTCGTAAAGGAGAGCTAAAAATCTATCCAATCATCAATCTTTCTAGCACCAAAAATAATGACCACCTAATTTTTGCGGAAGCAGTAAAAGAACCTGGATTCAATATCCGAAATAACATAGAAGGAAATGGAGTTTATTCGCTTAACCGATGGAATACATTGTATTTTGCCAACAAATCCGACAAGCCTGGATTGCTTCTATTGGGAGATATTGCGCAAGGAGCTAATCAGACTTTTATCGCTAGAGAAAGCCGTGAAATACCCAGTAAAAGAATTACCGATATTGAAGTGGTCTATTTTGACGGACCAAATGACAATCAAATTGGCTTGAGCTCGATAAATCCATTATTTCCTTGCCCACCTGTTCCCTTGCGCCATTTACTCCACAATAAAACTTATCTTACAACCAATTGGCTCAGGGAAGCATTACCGCTTATTGATTTTCCTATTCGACATGAGCTCGAAACTCACGAAATGGATCTAAATCTGTATGAAGTAGAAGAAAACCTATCAGAAAGAATCCCTCAAGAGCATCTCGGCGAACTAGAAGACTTTCTCCAGCTATTTTCACCCATCGCCGCCAACAAACAATCAACTGGTTGCTTGGTCACCTACCGAGACACTATCCTTATTTCGTATTTTTTTGCGCAAGCAAATCTCTTTCAAAAAGAATGGCCTTATATTTCTACTTCTATCTATCTCAATCAATTGGTGGGCTACAATCCCACAGAAATGCATGGCTTTACACCCTTCATTGATACCGAAACTTCCGAAAAACATATCCAAAATCTATGGTTCAAGGATTTGGTCTTGCCAAAAGATAATGCTTATCGGGGAAATTTGGATGGCGTGCCTTTTTACTTGGTTTGGTTTTAATGTCGCTGCGCTCCGTTCAATTGTCGCTTTGCTCCGTTCAATTTGTCGCTTCGCTCCGTTCAATTGTCGCTTTGCTCCGTTCAATTGTCGCTTTGCTCCGTTCAATTGTCGCTTCGCTCCGTTCAATTGTCGCTTCGCTCCGTTCAATTGTCGCTTCGCTCCGTTCAATTTGTCGCTTCGCTCCGTTTGATTTGTTGCTTTGCTTCGTTTAAATGTAGGCGCAATCCACTTTATTTTGTATTTTACGCGCTGAAAACAAAAAACACTGTAGAATGAGTGATAAGAAAAAGAAAATGGCGCTACATTGGAAAATCCTGATCGGGATGGTGCTTGGGCTATTAATAGGTATTATCGCCGTCAAAATTGATGGTGCAGATAGCCATACAGCCAAGCAATTAGTGACAGATTGGATAAAGCCTTTCGGCAAAATATTCATCAATATGCTCAAATTAATTGCAATGCCACTTATCATTGCGTCCCTAATCAAAGGCGTGAGTGACTTGCAAGATATTTCCAAACTATCCAAAATGGGCTTTCGGACGATTGCAATTTATGTGGCTACCACAGTCATTGCGGTCACCATTGGGCTGGTTTTGGTCAACACCTTTCAACCAGGCACTGGGGTGTCAGATGCCACCCGCGACTCTCTGATTTCAAAATATGCCGGAGAAGCCACTCAACGCATATCCGCAGCTAGCAAACAAGCTGACAAAGGGCCCTTACAGGCATTGGTCGATATTGTCCCAAGTAATTTTTTTGAAGCCGCAGCCGATAATCGCAATATGTTGCAAGTTATTTTCTTTGCCGTATTCTTTGGTATTGGACTCATCCTTATCCCCCCCGAAAAAGCGCAACCTGTCAAAGATTTTTTCGATGGATTTAATGAAGTCGTCCTAAAACTCGTGGATTTAATCATGCTGATGGCGCCCTTTGGGGTCTTGGCTCTCTTGGCGGGACTGGTCGTTGATGCTCCGAGTGCGGACTTATTCAAGGCGCTATTGAGTTATAGCTTGACGGTGGTAGCGGGACTTTCTGTACTGATTATTTTCTTTTATCCAGCGATGGTTAAGCTATTTACAGGCAAAAGTCCAAAGTTTTTTTTCAAAGGGATAGCCCCCGCACAATTACTTGCTTTTTCGACGTCCTCCAGTGCCGCGACCTTGCCCGTTACGATGGAACGAGTCGAAGAACATTTGGGCGTGGACAAGGAAGTCACCAGTTTTGTGCTGCCCGTTGGAGCAACCATCAACATGGATGGAACCAGTCTCTATCAAGCAGTTGCAGCAGTATTTATTGCGCAAGTGATGGGTATTCATCTGGGATTAGAAGCCCAACTGAGTATCGTTATTACGGCTACTTTGGCATCCATCGGGTCGGCAGCAGTACCGGGAGCCGGAATGGTCATGTTAGTGATTGTGTTAAATGCAGCGGGGATTCCGGAAGCGGGATTGGCGTTGATATTTGCGGTAGATCGCCCCTTGGACATGATGCGTACCATCGCCAATGTGACAGGAGATGCGACCGTTTCGATGATCGTGGCTAAAAGTGTTGATAAATTACATGAGCCAAAACCTAAGGAGTGGGATGATTTTGCTTAATTTTGCAAATGCTAAACAAAAAGACCCAAAAAAAAGTGATTTCTCCGATTAAAATTTGTCTGCGGATAGCCTTTCTAACGACTATTTGGGTTAGTCTATTGATGTATGGTTTCTCCCTTGCGGGAAAAATGGACCTTACCGTCGGAGTCATCTCCATTGGCGCAATCATTGTTTTTGGCGCAAGCTATCTCATCTCCTACCTTGTCATCAAGGAGCACATTCAAAAGCGATTGGGGCTTATTTATCAGGTCATCCAAACCAAACACCAACGCCTCAACCAAACACCCAAACGCCTATCCATGTCCCAAAATGTCCTGGAAAAAGTACACGAAGATGTCGCCGAATGGGCCGAAGAGCTAGACGAAAAGGTCAAAACACAAACCCAATTAGCCGATTATCGCAGACAATTTATCGGCAATTTTTCTCACGAAATCAAAACCCCTATTTTTAACATCCAAGGCTACATCGACACCTTATTGGACGGTGCTATGGACGATGACTCCATCCGCGAAAAATACCTTAAACAAGCTTCCAAAAACGTCACTCGACTCATTTCTATCGTCGAAGACCTAACCACAATCTCTAAACTCGAATACAATCAAGTCGTCATGAATAAGGTAGAATTTGACCTGATTCCTTTAATTTATGATGTCTTTGATGAGCTTGCGCTAAAAGCAGATGAAACCAATATCACGCTCACTTTGGATAGCCACGGCAACAACTTCCTGAATGTCAAAGGCGACAAAATGGCCATCCGACAAGTACTTTCCAACCTAATACGTAACTCCATTAACTACGGCAAACCTAACGGCAAAACCACTGTTAACCTTATTGAGATGAACTCCTATGCCATCATCCAAGTCATTGACGACGGTATAGGCATCGACAAAAAGCACCTAAACCATCTTTGCGACCGCTTTTATCGCGTAAGTGAAAGCAGGTCTAGACTAAAAGGTGGCACGGGGCTAGGTCTGTCCATCGTCAAACACATATTAGAAAGTCATAACCAAAGTCTTTCTATCTCCAGTGTTATCGGAAAAGGTAGTACCTTTGCATTCCATTTGGAAAAATAGATTTTTGGGACTATGATTTTAGAGATAGGAATACCCTGTTTATCCGAACTAGTCTCCCAATATCCTAAAAAAAATTGAATGCTCAACGTTCTTGATATCTTCATCCAATACGGTGACCGTATCTTACTTAATAACATCAGCTTTACAGCAAAACCCAACGAAAAAATAGGGCTCGCTGGACGTAATGGCGCTGGAAAATCAACCATCCTGAAAGTCATCGCTAACTATGTGACTCCTGACAAAGGAAAAATAGCTTACCCAAACGGCTACTCCATCGGTTATCTTCACCAAGATATCAAAATCAAAGAAGATAAAACCGTCATGGAAGAAGCGCTTACCGCTTTTGACCAACTCAACGCCATCGAAGACCGACTCGAAGAAATCAATGTCGATTTAGAGACTCGCACCGACTACGAAAGTGATAGCTATACTCGCATTCTCGAAGAAATGGCCACCTTGAATGACCACCTGGCTCACATGGGTGACATGTCTCAAGCGCAAGCCAAAACCGAACGTATCCTTCAAGGACTAGGCTTCAAACACCATGAAATGGACAAACCCGTGGCACAGCTTTCGGGCGGCTGGAAAATGAGAATCGAACTAGCCAAAATCCTTTTGAGTGAAGTAGATTTATTATTGCTCGATGAACCGACCAACCACTTGGATATTGAGTCCATCGTCTGGTTTGAAGAATACCTAAAATCTTATTCGGGGACGCTCATTTTAATTTCTCACGATGTACGACTCCTTGATAATGTCACTAACAGAACCATCGAAGTCGAACTCGGAAAAGTCTATGACTACAAAGCCAACTATTCGCAGTATTTGATTCAACGTGCAGAACGCCGCACCCTTCTCCAGTCTCAATTTGAGAATCAACAGAAAACAATCAAAGAAAAGGAAAAACTCATCGAGCGTTTTAGGGCAAAAGCCAGCAAGGCTAAATTGGCGCAGTCCATGATAAAACAGCTCAACAGAATGGACAAAATCCAACTCGATGACGCTAACGTCAAATCCATGCGCATAAAATTTCCCGAACCGATGCGCTCTGGTGATGATGTACTGGAAATCAAGGACTTATCTAAATCCTATGGCGACCTAAATGTCTTTCAAGGAGCTAGCCTTTCGGTAAAAAGGGGCGAAAAAATCGCTTTCGTTGGACAAAATGGTCAAGGTAAAACTACGCTCGCCAAAATCATCGTCAATGAATTAGAACCGTCTAGTGGTTACCTAAAACTAGGACACAATGTCCAAGTTGGTTATTTTGCGCAAGACCAAGACAAGCGCCTTACGGGCGAAAATACCCTGCTCAAAACCATGGAAAACCATTCCCCGCCAGAAATGCGGACTAAACTCCGATCTATGCTCGGAGCTTTCCTTTTTTCTGGCGAAGATGTGGACAAAAAAGTAATGGTGCTTTCTGGGGGCGAGCGGATGCGATTGGCTTTGGCGGTGCTCCTACTAAAACCCATGAACTTATTGGTGATGGATGAACCAACCAACCACTTGGACATGACTTCCAAAAACATCCTGAAGCAGGCCATCATCGACTATCCGGGCACCATGATTATTGTCTCTCACGACCGGGATTTCTTGGATGGATTGACCCAACGTACCATTGAGTTTAGAGACGGTCAACTCAAAGAATATTTGGGGGACATCAATTATTTCTTAGAAAAACGTGCCGTGGATGACTTCCGATCCATCGAACAACGTTCTAAAGTAGCCAAAAAGAAAAAAGAAAAACCCAAATTAGACCCCAATCAAGAACACCAAATCAAAAAAGAGATTCAACGACAAGAATCGAAAATTGAAAAACTGGAGCTAAAAATTGCAGACATCGAAGCAGAAATGGCCGACCCTGGCTTCTATGATTGTGCCGATAGTGCCAAAACCATCGAAAAGCATGGCCTGCTAAAACAACAACTTCAAGAAGCCATGAAAGCTTGGGAAACTGCTGCCAACAAGCTATAACCCATTATCAATCATCATAATACGACCATCATGAAAACCTTAATTCTCTCTTCTTCGCTTTCGCCAAAATCCAGATCTTTTATCTTATGCCAAGCAGTCAATGCCGAGCTCTCTAAAAATGCGATTGATATTGATTTTGTAGATTTACGAGATTATGACTTAGCCCCTGTCTATCGGGGCAAAACGGCAGACATGGATCGCCTGACCGAAAAAGTTAAAGAAGCAGATAACATCATTTTTGGGATGGGTGTACATTGCTACACGATTAATGACGGTTTAAAAATTGTTTTGGATTCTTGTTTTGGGGATGCTATCGGCAAATTTTTTGGTATTATCTGTGCCGCAGGCGGTGAAAAATCCTATCTTTCCACCATGCATTTAACACAAATCTGCATGAACGAATGGCGTATGATTCAGCTTCCAAGAGTGGTTTATGCGACAGGTAGAGACTTTAAAGGAGATGACATTTCCAATACAGATTTAAAAGAACGGATTGATATATTTGTCAAAGAGTTCTATTCTATCGGTCAAAAATTAATCGGCTAAATGAAAAAGATATACTACCTAAGCACTTGTTCTACCTGCAATCGAATCATGAAGGAATTGAGTATCACAGAAAATGATTTTGTTTTACAAGACATTAAGAAGGAGCCAATCACTCCTGAACAGCTAGAAGAGATGAAAGAAGCAGCAGGCAGCTACGAAGCCTTATTCAGTCGCCGAGCAATAAAATACAAATCCATGGGCTTAAAAGATAAAACCCTTACGGAAAAAGATTACAAGCGACTGATTCTGGATGAATATACTTTCCTAAAGCGTCCTGTAATTGTGATTGATGATCACTACTTTGTGGGAAACAGCAAGAAGGTCGTAAAAAACGCACAACAGGCATTAGCCCGTTGAAAAGCACAACAGCCTTCAGCCCATCGAAAGCACAACAGCCTCCAGCCCATCGAAAGTACAATGGGCTTCAGCCCGTTGAAAAGTACAACGGGCTTCAGCCCGTTGAAAAGCACAACAGCCTCCAGCCCGTTGAAAGCACAACAGCCTCCAGCCCATCGAAAAGCACAACAGCCTCCAGCCCATCGAAAGCACAACAGCTTCCAGCCCGTTGAAAAAGCCCCCCAGTTCAAAATTTTCCCCTACCTTTATGGGCAAAAATAAGATGTCACTACGCAACACCATCTATATTTTCCTTTCAATTATCCTAGCAACGACCAACCAAAGTTGCCATAGGAAAATAAAATACACAACTATGAAGTCCAAAATGTACCAACATTTGGCGCAAGCCCCTAAAGCAGCCGTAAAACCCAAAAAACTAACCATTCATGGGGATACGCGGGTCGATAATTATTATTGGCTCAATCAACGAGAAGACCAAGAAGTCCTAGACTATCTAAATGCCGAAAATGACTACACCCAAAAAGTACTAGCCCACACCAAAAACTTTCAAAAAGAGCTTTTTGAAGAAATCAAAGGGCGCATCAAAGAGACCGACATGTCGGTTCCTTACAAAGAAAATGGCTATTGGTACTATACCCGCTACGAAGAAGGAAAGGAGTACCCCATTTTTTGCCGCAAGGCGCAATCCCTTGACAATCAAGAAGAAATCATACTCGATGTCAATGAAATGGCCAAAGGTTATGATTATTTTCAAGTCGGGGGCATGAGTGTCAGCCCTGATAATCGTTTGCTAGCATATAGCGTGGATACCGTTTCTCGACGCAAATACACCATCTATATCAAGGATTTGAAAACGGGAAAATTATATGATGATATCATCCCCAACACCACTGGAAGTGCCGTTTGGGCCAACGATAATAAAACCTTCTTTTACACTAAAAAAGACAAGACACTTCGAGCTTTTAAGATTTATCGCCATAAGTTGGGCAACCAAAAAGACAAGCTCGTCTTTCATGAAAAAGACGATATTTTTAACTGCTATATCTACAAAACAAAGTCCAATAAATACCTTGTGATTGGCTCTAGTGCAACACTTTCTTCCGAAATGCGCATCTTAAATGCAGATAATCCGACAGGAGAATTTAAGATTTTTCAGCAGAGAGAGCGAGACCACGAATACCATATTGCGCACTTTGAAGATAAGTTTTATGTAATTACCAACTGGGAAGCCCAAAACTTTCGGCTCATGGAGACACCCGTTGGTGCTACCGAAAAATCAAATTGGAAAGAAGTCATACCCCATAGCCCTACCACCTTGTTGTCCGACATTGACATCTTTAAGGGCTATATGGTCTTGAGCGAACGCAAAGACGCCACCCAGCAAATCCATGTCATTCCTGTAAAGGGCGAAGACTATTACATCCAATTTGACGAAACGGCTTTTTCTGCCTTTCCACGAACTAATTTAGATTTTGATACCAAGATTTTACGTTTCTCCTATACTTCCATGACCACTCCGAGCTCGGTATTTGATTTTGATATGGAAACCAAACAAAAAACCTTGCTCAAGCAACAAGAAGTCATCGGGTCTTTCGACAAAAATGACTACCACTCCGAACGGATATTCGTCACAGCTAGAGATGGGCAAGCCAAAATTCCCGTCTCCATTGTCTATAAAAAAGGATTCAAAAAAGATGGTAAAGCGCCACTTTTAGAATATGCCTATGGCTCCTATGGCTATAGTATGAATCCGTATTTTAGTAGTGTTCGCTTGAGTTTATTGGATCGGGGATTTGTGTATGTAATTGCGCATATTCGGGGCGGTCAAGAATGGGGACGTCAATGGTACGAAGACGGCAAATTACTCAAGAAAAAGAATACTTTTACGGACTTCATAGATGTCGGAGAATACCTTGTAAAAAACAAATATTCTTCTCCTGACCGAATGTTTGCGCAAGGCGGAAGCGCAGGCGGTCTGCTAATGGGTGCAGTCATCAATATGGCGCCTGACCTTTACAAAGGAGCCGTCGCACAAGTACCTTTTGTGGATGTCGTGACCACTATGCTCGACGAATCCATCCCGTTGACCACAGGCGAATATGACGAGTGGGGCAACCCAAATGACAAAATATATTATGACTACATCAAGTCCTATTCGCCCTATGACAATGTCGTGGCGCAGGACTATCCGGCCCTACTAGTCACGACGGGACTGCATGATTCGCAAGTTCAATATTGGGAGCCGGCCAAGTGGGTCGCCAAATTGCGAGCCACCAAAACAGATAACAACCCACTCTTACTGCATACCAATATGGAAACTGGGCATAGTGGTGCTTCGGGGCGTTTTGAGCATTTAAAAGAAGTGGCCTTTGTTTATGCTTTTCTTTTGGATTTGGTAAAATGATGAAAATTTAGAAGTTTAGAGTTTACACGTTAGACTGGATCACTTCTTCCTTAAAAAAAGTTTTTTCATGAAAAAGATACACCATATCATTGGGCTAATGTCGGGAAGTTCGCTCGACGGATTAGATATTGCTTTTTGTCGTTTTGAATTTGACGAAAGTCCTAAGAAAGGACAAGTACAATGGCAAATTATAGAATCGACAACCATCCCCTACCCGATGGATTGGCAAAATCGCTTGCGCAAAACAACCTCTATGTCAGCTGCCGAATTATTAGAGACAGATGCGGCGTTGGGACGATGGATGGGGCAAGAAGTAAAGAAATTTATCCACGGAAAAGAACTTAAAGTTGACCTAGTAGCTTCTCATGGACATACTGTTTTTCATTTCCCTGAAAAGGGGTATAGCTTACAAATTGGCAACGGTAATCACCTTTCGGAAAAATGTGGGCTGCCTGTCATTTATGATTTTCGGATGGCAGATATAGCGGCTGGCGGGCAAGGTGCTCCACTCGCTCCTGTGGTAGATGAATGGCTTTTTACGGACTATGACTTTTTTCTCAATTTAGGGGGCATCGCTAATGTCGCTTGCCACACCAAAGACGGTTTGGTTGGCTATGATGTCATTGGTGCCAATCAAACCCTTGATGCCCTTGCGGGAAAATTAGGTCTTGCTTACGACAAAGGCGGTCAAATCGCCGCTCAAGGAACGATCAATCATCAACTTTTTGAGTCAATACAACAAATTGGCTTCTTCCAAGAAAACTACCCAAAATCCCTTGATAATCAATGGGTCGTAAAAAACATGACCCAGCCTATTCTTGCTTTTAACGACTCTATCCCCAACAAAATGGCCACCATGGTAGAGCTTATCGCAAAAAACATCGGCACAGAAATCAACCAATTATTGCCTATCGCAAAAAGAGAAAAACATCAAATGTTAGTTACGGGTGGCGGCACTCATAATACTTTCTTGATGGAAAAAATAAACCATTATTGCGATGACCATTTAGAAATAATCATCCCCAAAAAGGAAATCATCGACAGCAAAGAATCTCTATTAATTGCTCTGCTAGGTTTATTAAATTTTTATGGTGTGCCTAATAGTAGCCCTACCGTAACTGGCGCCAATCAAAATACTTTAGGCGGTGTCTGGGCTGGTGACATAATTAATTTAAGTTTCGGTACATAAATCTAACGGCATTGGGACAGGCACAGCTTAAAGGCCAAGGGATCTCCAGAAACTATTTTCTGTAAAAAACAAATCCAATCCAAAATGGCAAATACAGAGAAGCTTCCCTAAGCTAATTTTTCTAAAAGCTGAGAATATCAATAACCACGGGCTTTTTTAACTACCAAAACTTAAAGCTTAACGGGTGCTGGGGCAGGGTGACTTCATACATTTGCTCTTCGCGTAAGTCGGGCATATCAAACGAGTGGTCTTGCAAATTAATTTGCAAGATGTAGAGACGAGCGCAGCGAGTATCGCCACAGGAAGGTCAAAGACGAACAAAATTTGCTCTTCGCGT
>CAMZKG010000011.1 GCA_947311105.1 uncultured Saprospiraceae bacterium | reverse complement strand
CGCCAAGTTTCGGTTACCCTTGAGGAGATTGCCTTTTTTGAATTTGATGGCAATCAAGATTTTGGTACAATTAAAGGGGTGGATTCCTATTTTCATTTAATCAACCATATTGACTCGACGATTATTGACGGAGCATACACCCTACAAGAAAATGATCTCAACTATCTTGTTTTGGGGGCTGGACTTGCGTCAAAACTTTCTCTAACGGGCATAGACCCTTTTAAAGTTGTTAACATTTATATGCCTGTTGACAAAAAGCGCGCATCCATTGGCAAACCTTTTCGGACACGAATGGCAGCGCCAGCTGGGATTTTTCAAATCCAAGATGAAGTGGATATGCAATACGCCTTATCCAATCTGGAATTTGTTCGGGAGTTGCTCAAAATGCCCGACATGGCAAGTGCCATAGAAATTGGTGTTTCAGCGCAAGCACACCTACCGACAATCAAAGCAAAATTAGCGCAGATTTTAGGCAACGATTACACGTACAAAGACCGGTATGAACAAAATGAAGCTTTTTTTAAGATCATGAAACTAGAACGGTGGATGTATTTTGCCATCATCAGCTTGGCGATGATTCTTGTGGCATTCAACATGGTAGGCAGTCTTTGGATGACCGTCTTAGAAAAGCGAAGCGATGTAGCAGTATTGCGCTCTATTGGTCTTGAAGACAAAGGCGTTTTTACAATATTTTTCTTTCAAGGCATTTTCTTATTGAGCTTGGGTATCTTGGGTGGGTTTGTACTGGCATTGGTGCTATACTATATCCACACGACCTATGGGATCATCGACATTCCTGCGGGCTTTGCGGTAGATAAATACCCTTTGAAGCTACATGCCTGGGATTTTCCAGTAGTTGCCTTGACGGTCTTTCTGATTGGCTCGATAGCATCTTTCTTCCCTGCCAAAAAAGCTTTAGGGATTTTGCCTACGGATATACGGCGATAGCTAAGGCTTACATAAACATTCATCCCAGACTATTAGGTCGGCAGAATTATATGAAACAAAGTTTTGGAGCAGGCTCAAAATTGCCCGTTCAAACAAACTTATTGCTTAATATCTTCTAATATTTTCAAAGATTCAAAGATATAAGGGTCCTTTTTCACGCCTTCAATCCAATTCTTATTTTTCTCGATATTGGAAGAGTCCTTTTGAATTTCCGGAAGGTCATAGGTCATGTTTGTTACTTCAAAACTAGGTATTTCTGTCATAATATCATCAAACTTCTTGGCCTTCTCTTCTTGCATTTTCTCAAATGCTCTGTAGGCATCAAACTCTAAGTTAATCGTTGTGCTGTCTCGAAACTTCTTATATCGAAGTGCATTTTCATTAATTTTATCGAACACTGGGTTATTTGCGATTCTCTTTTGGCTATTCTTTACGACTTCGTTTTTATTCTTTATCGTGTAAAACTTCTGATAGGAAGCCTTATCTATTTTGGTCCAAGGCAAAGGATGCTCTGTCTCCCGCTCTCCTTTTTCTAAATAAGCGAAGTCATCAGGCATCACAATGTCGGATGACACCCCTTTGAGTTGAGTAGATCCACCGTTAATTCTATAAAACTTCTGCGTTGTCAACTTAATGTCTCCCAAAGGTTGTACATTCCTAGGTGCTCCACGATCCAATGAAAGGAAACTTTGGACGGTTCCTTTGCCATAAGTAGATTCACTACCCACGATAATTGCACGATCATAATCTTGCAGTGCAGCGGCCAATATTTCAGACGCCGAAGCGCTAAAAGAGTTCACCATAATAACCAAAGGCCCTGTATATTGTGTCTCTGGATTATCATCTTCTAAAACTCTAGCTCTTCGCATTCTTGGCTTTACTTGCACGATCGGCCCATCAGGAATAAATAACCCGCCAATCGTCACCACATCTCTCAATGAGCCACCTCCATTATTTCTCAAGTCAATAGCAATGCCGTTGACACCTGCTTTTTTTAATTTTTGAATTTCTGTAGCCATATCAACAGCACAGCTCTTGCCGCCTTTTCTATTAAAGTCCACATAAAACTTAGGCAGCTTGATGTATCCATACTTCTTCCCCCCTTTATCTTGAATAATTAACGACTTCGCAAAAGAGTCTTCCATCACCACTAAGTCCCGAATAATTTCTATTTTTTTGATAGAGCCATCTTTCTTTTTTGCATGCAAAATAACCTTCGTTCCTTTTTTCCCACGGATAATTTTTACCACATCATTAATATCCCAGCCAGTGATATCAACCGGCTCTTCTCCTTCTTGCTCCACCAGCTGAATCACGTCATCCGCTTCTAATTCCCCTTGTTTCCAAGCGGGCCCACCAACGACTACGCTAGAAATAGTAGTTTCTTCCCCGTCAGAAGAGAGTCTTGCGCCAATACCTTCCAAGGAGCCCGACATATTGATGTCAAAATTTTCTTTATCAATAGGCTTAAAATATCCAGTATGTGGATCAAACACATTAGTAATTACATTCAAATACATACTAAGGTTATCCGCTCTTTTTCTCTTGCGAATCCGCTTATACCACCGTTTAAAATCTTTCAAAGTTTTTTCCCTTGCTTCTTTTTCTAGTGTAACGATGTCCTTTATTTCGGTTTTTTCTTTTTCAGCACCAACATCAGAAGGCTCTTTTGCTTTTTTGGCAGCTTCTTCTTGTTCATCCAATTTATCCGCCACTTTAGCGATGACTCTAGATTTCAGGATTTTGCGCCAGTAATCTTTTAATTCTTGGTCATTTTTCGCAAACTCGCGTTTTTCGGCATCTCCTTCAAAGGTTTCATCTTTACGCAAGTCAAAAGGTTTTTCAAGGATTTCTTTAAAATAAACTTCTGTCTTATCTACAGCTTTCGCCAAAAGGTCTTGCGACAAATTAAAAAACTCAAAGTTGCCTTCTACAGACTCATCATCAATTAAATCCCGATATTTCTTTAATTGAGCGACATCTTCCTGCGTAAAAAACCTTTTGCCGCCATCAAGACGATCTAGATACAGATCAAAAACATCTTCTGAGAATTGGTCATTGATTTCAACAGGCTTAAAATGGAGTTGCTCTAGTCGAGCAAGCATTGTTTGGATAAGCACTTTCTCCTTGTTTTCATCAACAGGGGGCTCCACAAATTGCTTGAACACAAAAGATCCTAGAAGCAAAACGGCTACTACGGAGAAAATAAGATTACGCATTTTTTTTGATTTTTTCATTATTGTACTGGCAAGGTGTCTTTACGAAGATAGACAGTTTTTTTTTAAAAAGGTTACCATTTGGCACTTTTAATCTCCCTTCAAACGCCAATCCAATCAAATAAGTATATCTGAAATAGTTTTGGTACTTCTAAGCTTTTCTTAAAGAATGCCTATTTCTTCCTAAAAATAGCACTAAAACAGCTTGGTCTATGTCTAAACCCAATTCACCTTGACAATATTGCAAAAAACATACCGCATCGCCCCACTATTAATCTAATGTTAACAATCTATTAAATTATAGTAACAACCTTCTGCGCCATTGATCTCTACCAAAATAAACACCAAACCGTATTTATTTTGTTTTTAAATGCACAAAGCGGTATCTTTGCACATTACAGATCTAATTAAACTATTTTCAACCCAAGTAGTTTAATTAGATTTTTTTTCACAATGGACTACTTAGCGCAATCGCATTGATTTATTGTGGCTTAAGATTAAGCCCACCTACTTTTGAGCCAGATGTACATCTTTGGGATTACATCTAGCTCAAATGTAAATAGTTACCATTTTATGGATCACTAGCCATAAAGCTAAGCCTAATCATCTCCCTACTCTAAGTAACTCCGTTACCAAAACTAAACCATGACACTAAAATCAACTCTCCTATTTTTATCCATTCTTCTCATTTCTCCATTTCTTTCAAATGCTCAATCCACACCACAATGTGGATTCGATGAGTTACATCAAAGAAAACTTCAGGATGACTTAGAGTACAGAAAGGCTACCGAAAACTTCAATAAAGCCATTTACGAACAAACTAAAAATGGCGTGGCAGATAGAGGCACCAACGGAACAATCCACGTTATTCCAGTTGTTGTTCATGTTATGCACCTACCAGGAGAAGCCATTGGCACTGGCTCAAACATCTCTGATGCACAGGTTCAAGCAGGTATTGACCACCTAAATGCTGCATACAGAAACAGTGGTGATTATGCTGGCGGCCCTTATCACTCCAATGCGGGAATTGCTAGTGCGGATCCGGAGATACAGTTCTGTCTCGCTGTTAGAGACCCTAACGGCAACGCTACTTCTGGTATCAACCGAGTTGCAACTAATTATTCTAATTTATATCGTGATGACAACTGCGGAGCTGGGACACAAGACAATTGCCTAAAGGCACTTTCCTTTTGGGATTCCCATGACTACATGAATGTATGGCTTGTCAATGAAATTTGCCTTACAAGCAACCCTGATGATGGGTGTGGCGTAGCTGGCTATGCTTATTTTCCTTCATCACATGGGGAAGCACATGATGGTGTAGTTAATGAAGCGGCCTATTGGGGAACTTCTACCAACAACAGCAAGGTTCACATACATGAAGTTGGACACTATTTGGGCTTATACCATACCTTTCAAGGGGGCTGTTCTGAAACTGATTGTCAAACTGGTGGAGATTTTGTTTGTGACACACCACCAGACAATTCTACGGCGGCTGTTAGCTGCAATAATAATACTACAGCAAATACTTGCTCCAATGATGCGTCTATAGCCAATTCTCCTTTTAACAGTGATGTCCAAGATATCTATGAAGATTATATGGATTATGGCTACCAAAGCTGTCAAAATACTTTCACTCCGGGGCAAGTCGTTCGTATGAGAGCTGCCCTTACAACGACAAGAGCTAGTTTATTAACATCTTCAGGATGTACACCAGCAGCAGTTCCTGTAAGTGATTTTACATCAAACTTAACAACTGGGTGCGCAGGAATAAGTGTCACTTTTTCTGACAACTCCGCAAATGGATCGACAGCTTGGAACTGGTCTTTTCCTGGTGGTTCTCCATCTTCATCAACGGATCAAAATCCCACGATTGTGTATAATTCTGCAGGCTCTTTCAACGTCTCTTTGACGGCTTCTAACAATATAGGCACTGGAAATACCGAGACAAAAACCAACTACATTACAACTTTAGCGACACCTAATAACCAATGCACACCAACTGGAACCATTGGTCTTGGGGGAATTGCCAATTTTTCGTTTGGCTCAATATCCAACAACACGGGTAATGCAACTACCGATGGAGCTGTTTACTTAGATTTTTCCTGTTCTGACATTGCGGAGTTAAATGTTTCTAGAAGTTATGAGCTTAGTTGCGCTGTCGGTAATTCCACAAACCCACCAGATAACTATGAAAGAGTAAAAGTATATATCGACTACAATAATGATGGAGACTTTGATGATGCTGGTGAAATGGTTGGGGAGACCCCAGCAGGCTATCTTTATCTTGGTACTATCCCAGCAATTACAATCAACACGCCAGCTAGTCCAACCCTTGGTAGCATCTTAAGGATGCGTGTCATTGCCGACCATGCGTCAATAGGAAGTGCTTGCCACACCCTAACCACAGGCCAAGCAGAAGATTATGGAGTGTTTTTTCCTGCTCCCCTACCTGTTGAGCTAAATTCTTTTTCCGCAAGGAAAAGCGAAAACAACACCCTGCTTACATGGCAAACTGAGTCCGAAATAAATAATCAGTTTTTTACCTTAGAGCATTCTACCGATGGGGTGAGTTTTCAACATCTTGCCAGGATAAAATCCAAAGGAAACGGGTCTGTTGCTAATAACTACAGTTACCTTCACCGTACACCTACAGAAGGAGTGAATCATTACAGATTAAGCCAGACCGACTTAGATGGCACGCAAAGAGATCTTGGTGTACGTACCGTTTTATTCAAAACAAAGAAAGTACTTGTATCCGTACACCCCAATCCTGTGCAGACTGATATGATAAACATCCAATATGTCTCGCCAAGCAATACTGATATTGATATCGAAATAGTGGATATTACGGGCAGAGTATTACATCAGGAAAAAATTACCGCTACTGAAGGAGCAAATTTATTTGAACTACCTGTTAATGGCTTGAGCAATGGTATCTACTTCATTAGAACCCAACAAATCAACGGCATTAAAATAACTCGTTTTGTTTTAGCTAGATAATCTATTTTCTCCTACTTAAAGAAAGTACCATTTTTGACAAAAAGATGGTACTTTCTTATTTCTATCAATTAAAACCCGTACTATTCCTATCTTTGCAGAAAAAAATGATTACAGTGCTTAGTGACGAACATTTCATGAAGCTAGCTTTGGCGGAAGCCGAAAAAGCAAGAATCGCAGGCGAAGTACCTGTCGGAGCTATTGTTGTATGCAATAACGTCGTCATCGCACGTGCGCATAATCAAACAGAAATCCTTCATGATGTCACCGCTCATGCCGAAATGCTGGCACTTACGGCCGCATCCAATTATCTTGGGGGCAAATATCTCACCGACTGCACTCTTTTTGTTACCCTTGAGCCTTGTCCTATGTGTGCTGGTGCGCTCAATTGGGCGCAAATCGGGCGCATCGTATATGGTGCCGCAGATGACAAAAGGGGTTTCTTTCGATTCGGCAAAGAAATCTTACATCCCAAAACTAAGGTGGAATTTGGCATTTTACAAGATGAGAGTAGCTCCATTCTTACTAAGTTTTTTAAGGATAGGCGGTAGTGGATGGACGGATTTTACTTACTTTTCGGTGAATAAGGGCAAGAACACAGAAGCCACAGATGCTACAGATTTTACACAGATTAAGTTGTAAATCCGTCATTTACGAAACAAATAAAAAATCCGGCCTTTTCCGTTACATCCGTCTAATCCGTGTTCCGGCCTTTTCCATGACCATTATTCCGCTACATCGAAATTTATTATCCACATTATCCACCATCAATTATCAATTTTAACATCTAATCCCTTACCTTTGAAGAATGGATAAGTTAAAGCCAAAAGATGATGCTCGTGCTCATTTGCGCAAGCAAGACCATATCAACCTTGCTTTTCAGTCTCAAATCACTAGCGGACAGCTGGATGAACGGTTCTACTATGAACCTATCTTAGCGGCGCATCCTGACCAATCCCTTGATATTGGTTTAGACTTTCTCAATAAGCGCATGAAAGCGCCTATTTGGGTATCCAGCATGACAGGCGGCGCCCAAATGGCACAGATTATCAATCAAAATTTAGCGCAAGCTGCCAAAGAATTTGGGCTCGGTATGGGGTTAGGCTCTTGTCGGCACTTACTTTATGACGACCAACACCTATCGGATTTTGACTTACGTAAAACGATTGGCGACCAACCTTTTTATGCCAATCTAGGAATCGCCCAAATTGAACTAGAAGTCAAAAATGGCTCTCTCCACAAAGTAAAGGAGATGCTCCAAAAACTCCAAGTAGATGGACTCATTATCCATATCAACCCTTTGCAAGAATGGATTCAGCCCGAAGGAGACCTTATCACCGAAAGACCGCTAGACACCATAAAAAGGTTTATAGATTACAGCCCGGACATTTCATTGATTATCAAGGAAGTAGGGCAAGGATTTGGACCCAGAAGTATCGAAGAGTTATTAAAACTACCGATTGATGCGATTGATTTTGGCGCAGCGGGTGGGACTAATTTTTCTAAGCTGGAGATGCTCCGCAATAGCCTAGAGCGTCAAGACATCATCGCCCCTTTAGCCAAAATCGGACACCATGCCGAAGAGATGCTCAATTGGATAAAAGAAATACTCCAAGCCGATAGTCGCCCTAGTCCTATGTCACTCATCATTTCTGGAGGCATTCAAAATTATTTGGATGGCTACTATTTGGTCGAACAATCCCCATTAAAAGCCATCTATGGCCAAGCATCTAATTTTTTGCAACATGCTCGGGGCGACTATACAATCTTACAAAATTTTGTATCTTCGCAAGTCGATGGCTATCGCTTAGCCAAGTCATTTCTTACCATAAAGCCCAAAAAATAAGAATTCGTGCCGAACAAGTCAAAAATCATATCAGGCTTTTCTAAGTTGTCAAAACAGCAAAAAATTGATTGGATTAATTCATTAATTCACGAAAGTAATGCTGCATCTACACTAAAAAATCAATTGGCTCCGCCCGAAAAGACCCAAAAAATATTTGATGGCCTTTCGGAAAATGTCATTAGTAACTATATCCTGCCTTTTTCGGTGGCCCCTAATTTTTTGATTAATGGTCAACCCTACTGCGTCCCGATGGTCACAGAAGAGAGCTCCGTGGTCGCAGCTGCCGCCAGTGCAGCCAAATACTGGGCGCTACATGGTGGCATCAAAGCAGAAGTCATCAGTATGACAAAGCTAGGCCAAGTGCATTTTTGCTGGAATGGCCCCAAGGAGGCGTTGTTAGAAATATGGGATGAATTGGTTGAATTGTTTACAATAGCAACTAATGACTTAACAAAAAACATGCGCGCCCGCGGGGGCGGTATCCAAAAAATAGAGCTAAAGGATTTTACGGAAGTAGAACCCGAATACTACCAAATCATGGTTTCTTTTGACACCAAAGACTCTATGGGCGCCAATTTTATCAATTCTATTTTAGAAAGAATAGGCGATATCTTAGAAGATTTTGTGGGTAGTCACCCTAAGCTCAAACAATATCGCCTTGAAATCGTCATGGCCATCTTATCTAATTATACCCCTGAGTGTATTGTTAGAGCATCCGTAGAGTGTCGCCTAGACCAAAAAGAATTACCTGGCTGTGGCCAAGAAGGCTCCCTGACATTTGCTAAAAAACTGCACAAAGCAGTGCGCATTGCCGAAATTGACCCACATCGCGCTACAACCCACAATAAAGGAATTTTTAATGGTGTAGATGCGGTTATTATTGCCACTGGCAATGATTTTAGAGCGGTAGAAGCCTGTGGGCACACTTACGCCAGCCGAAACGGAAAATATGAAAGCCTGAGCCATTGTGAATTAACCAAAACTTCTTTTAAGTTTTGGTTGGATCTGCCTTTAGCCGTAGGTACTGTTGGGGGATTGACGACGCTGCACCCTTTGGCCAAGCTGAGTCTAGATTTATTGGGCAATCCTTCCGCCGAAGAGCTCATGCAGATTGTGGCGGCTACAGGTTTGATGCAAAATTATGCCGCCTTAAAATCACTTGTTACGACGGGTATCCAGCACGGACATATGAAGATGCACCTATCAAACATCATCAATCATCTAGAAGCATCACCGCAGGAAACTCAGGATATTTTAGCCCATTTTCAAGAAAAGAAAGTCACTTTTACCGCTGTTCGAGAATACTTAGCTAGCCTGCGCCAAGAAAAAGTGCAATAATGGCTGCTCATTTACATATTGCTGCTCATGGCAAATTATTATTAGCTGGGGAGTATTTTGTTCTTGACGGAGCTACTTCCTTGGCTATTCCTACTCGTTTCGGACAACACTTTGACATCAAAGTACAAGCCAGCAAAGCATCACAACTTCATTGGCAGAGTTATGATTTTCAAGAAAAAATTTGGTTTCAGTCCATGTTGGCGGGCAAGGATTTTCAATCCATACAGACTACAAATGTGTCTTTCACAAGCCGCTTACGCCAAATATTACTCGCCTGCCAAGAACTTGGGACTATTTTCCCGCAAGGGACTGTTACCGTTCAATCTCATTTAGATTTTCCTAGGGATTGGGGTCTGGGGAGTAGTTCGACTTTGATTTATGCGGTAGCCGAATGGCTAAGAGTAAATCCTTTTGAGCTATTACAAAAAACTTTTGGTGGCTCAGGCTATGATATTGCTTGCGCAAATAGTGAATCTGCGATTTTTTACCAACTTAAAGGTGGGCAGGCTAATTGGAAGCCTGTTTTGTTTGCCCCCCCCTTTCGGGAAAAAATTGGTTTTGTCTATCTAGGGCACAAAAAAAATAGTCGGGAAGGCATTCAGGCCTATCGTCAAAAAGGCAATCCACCTAAGGCGTTGATTCAAGAGATAAGCTATTTGGCGAAAGCCCTAACGCATCAGGATAATTTAGAAGCATTTATGCAAATCATTGAAAAACTAGAGCAACGCACAGGAGACTGGCTGGATTTGACTCCCGTAAAGTATGCACAATTTGATGATTTTGATGGAGCGATCAAATCTCTAGGGGCTTGGGGTGGAGATTTTGTCCTAACCGTTTCGCCGAAAGGCAAAGCCTATATGCAGGAATATTTCCAAGCCAAAGGCTTGGATCATTATTTGACTTTTGCAGAAATGGCGTTGTAATCGCCCACTACCACATTTTGGGAGAAGAATTCAGATACTTTATCGCCATAGCATTGTATTGGTCATAGGTAAACCCACAAGTGCAATCCGTGTAGTAAGACATGATATTGCCCACATCTGGCACATAAAAATCGCCATTGGCATCTGTCTTTGGGCTGATAAAAACACAATCCTTTATATAGTCGGATAATTTTTCCCCTGCTACGTATGGATCCGCTGGCGTATCACAAATCTTATCCCCCGAAGTACTACAATTAGAGCCATCCACTAACTCTGCTCCACTCCCCGTAAAGGTATGCAACAAACCAAAAAAGTGTCCCATTTCGTGCGGGATAGCACCAAGCTCGCTGATCACAATCCCACCATCTGTCATATTTGTAATTCCCCCAAAGGTAGCAAAACCCGCTTCACTCCCACCTAGGCTCGTCACAAAATACATATTGATTCGGTTGTCTTTGTGGTATTTTTCTTGCATCTCTACCCATTTAGCATCTGAAGCGCCTAAAAGGTTGGCATATTGAAAATTATCATGAAATACAATCTCACAAACGGTAAAAGAAGCACATATTGGCTCAAAAAGTGGATTTAAATTCTGAATAGCTTGACGAATAGAAGTTGAATCATGCGCAGTGATTCCAAGGGAATCTCGCATAATATGGACTACAATCGTAAATTCTTTATCAAGACAAGGCAATGACTGATCCGCATGATGGTACTGCTGTGCTTGCGCAGAAAAAGTGAAAAAACTCGCTAAAAGTATGGAAAGTAATGTCTTATACATCATGAAATAGGTTTATTTTGGCTTCAAAGTTACGATTTTTCGGGATAAAAGCAAAAATATGGTTAATATTGCACATATATTTCTCGCAATTTAACCTTTTTGCATAGATTTTTCGTAAAATCTATTCGGACTAAAACTTACGACACAATGGCACTATTGATACAAAAATTCAATATTTTACTTATTTTTGGACTAATTTTAATTAGTTCAACTATTTCTGTTGGACAAACCGCAGATAAGACCGAAGGGTGTGGACCTTTATTAGTGCAATTTACAGCTCCTAATAGTAGTACTACTTATTATTGGGATTTTGATGATGGGGGGACTTCCATTGACCAAAATCCAGCCCATACTTTTAATCAAGTGAAGGTGTATAACGTAAAATTTAAAGAATCCCAAAACGGCTCGGTCGTAGGGACAATCACCATAAATATATTTCCCAAACCCATCCCCTCCTTTTCTACCGTACCGGAAGGTGGATGCCAACCCCTTGATGTTGCTTTTATGAATACATCGACAGTTGCTTCAGACATCTCCGTGACCAATTATAACTGGGTATTTGGAGATGGCAATGGGGAAAGCGGCACCCCAAATCCTGTTCATCAGTATATATCTACAGGAGAATTTACCGTTGGCTTTCAATTGGTAACCGATAAACCTGGCTGTGATACGACCATTGCGGTCACTAACCTAGTAAAGGTGTCTAATCCACCTGCCCCCACGTTCGCAACTAACCCTAACCCTCCAGTAGCTTGTACCGCACCACTAAATGTAACTTTCACTAATACGACTCCTCCAGGTAGTTATACTTTCGAATGGAATTTTGGTGGTACTACATTCAATGGAACAACACCTCCACCCAAAACCTACACGCAAGATGGCAGCTACCCCGTGACCCTAAAGTTGACGGATGCTAATGGCTGCGCTAAAGAAACAATGACTACTATTGGTGTGGGGAGTCCCAAGCCATCTTTTACGATCACAAATGACACACTTTGTTCGGGGGCGATTTTTTCGATTACCAACACGTCTCCAATGGGCTCCTATTTTTGGGAGTTTATGGATGATGCGACTCCTTCGACATCGACCCAAAGAGATCCCAACGTGAGATTCGACTCTGGCGGAACAAAAACAATCAAGCTAACCCTAACATCTCCTGATGGCCAATGCGTAGGAGATACAACCGTGACTATCTTCATCGAAGATGGTTCGGCAATAGCCACTGCTGCAGCAACTGTCACACCTACATATAGTTGTTCGGAGCCTGTCTTGCTTAACTTTACAGGTACTTCTTCTAACGTAGCAGAATGGAAATATACATTTAGCGATGGTACCATATCTAATGAGCAGAATCCATCTTATCTATATATTGACCATGACACCACGACACATTCTATTGAAGGTTCTGTCATCGTTTCCACGGTACTTCAGATTACAACAGCCGCAGGTTGTACTGCATCTACAAGTATTGATGTCGAAATCAACACCCCCAATGCCTTGTTTTTACCAGATATCACTAATGGATGCGCACCTGTAACGGTAAATTTTAAAGACTTAAGCACATCCAACGAAAATATTACGAATTGGCACTGGGACTTTGGTGATAATACTACTTTAGATGCCACCAATAATAATGATGTACCACATACTTATACTAGTGCTGGAGAATACACAGTACAATTAATCATTGTCAATAGTGCGGGATGTACGGATACTTCCTACCAACAAATTATCTACGTAGGAGAGCCTGTTACATTGGACTTCTCTGTTGACAAAACAGATGTTTGTCCAGGAGAGTCAGTGCAATTTATGGACTTAACCAATAATGCCAATATTGACGCTTTTCACTACTATACGGATGGAGACCGCATGTCTCATTGTGCGCCTGATGACAACCCTACATGGACATTTCATGAAACAGGGTCGCAAGATGTCACCTTAGAAGCCATCTACAATGGCTGTCACTCCACATTAACTAAGCCAAATCTAATCAATGTAAAAGGCCCTATAGCCAAGATACATTATGATATGGATTGCGGAAGTCCTTTTGACTTTAACTTTACAAGTCTAGCAGAAGATGCAGATAGTATATTTTGGGACTTTGGAGATGGAAGCGATACGATGATGGTGAATGCCATTACGCATACTTATGCGACAACGGGGGATTATACCGTTATTTTGAGAAGTACCAACAACACTTCTAGTTGCCCAGAAAGTAGTGACACCATCCATATTTTTGTTCGAGACCTTAAGGCAGATTTTCCTTTAGACCCGAAGGTATGTAAAGGTAAAGATTTGATGCTAAATGCAACAACATCACAGGATGTCAATGGATTTTGTCACAAAGGCTACCAATGGAACTCGTCCGAAAAACGGCCAATTACGGTAGGAGAACCAGTTCTTCCATTTGAATTTGCTTTTGGCGGAAGCGGCGACCAATGGGTAGAGTTGATTGTTGATGATGTGAATGGATGTAGAGACACGCTCAGAAAATTTACAAGGGTTTTTGGTACAGAAGCAACCATCTTACCGACGGATACTTTGATTTGCTTACCCAATAGTATTGACTTTACTTCTACTAGCTCGGGTGATACTACTTTGGCCACTTGGCAATGGGATTTTGGAGATGGGCAAATGGGTAATGGGCAATCCATTAGCCATAATTTCAACTCGCCCAGCACCATATTTAATGTCACCCTTACGGTAAAAGACTTACTAGGCTGTGAAGGACAAGGCCAAGCTGTAGTTAATGTTTATCAACCAACAAGCACCATTACGACAGCCCCAGCACCACCGAATATCTGCCTTGGCGAAACAATTAATTTCAGTGCCACAGACTTTACGACCCAGGGCTCATTCCTGAATTTTAACTGGGATTTTGGAAATAATACATCAAGTACTGCTCAGACGGCATCAGCAACTTACAATAATGCTGGTACATTCCCTGTCACTTTAAATTATACAGAAGACGCAACAGGCTGTTCAGGCTCCCAACAAATCAACGTCAACGTTCAAGATTATCCAACAGCTGCTTTTGGTAGCTCAGTGGATGGACAGGCGGTATTGTGCTACCCTACCAATGTAAAATTTTATGATGAATCCGTATCTGGAAGTCCCTTGTCTTCTTTGTGGGACTTCGGAAATGGTGGCAATGCCGTAGGAGACACCGTATTTACTGTTTTCGGCAAAGGAATGTTCACGATTACCCATATTGTCTCCACTTCTTTCGGGTGTAGTGACACCATCACGAAACCCATTAATACTACTGGACCAGAAGGGGATTTCACCTTAGACAAAACAACCATCTGTCTTGGTGAAGATGTTACGGCGACTTTAAATGCTGCTGACACTGTAGATGTAGGAAGTTTTCATTTTGATTTTGGTGATGGCACTATTATCGCCGACCAGTTAACGGGGACGCACGCCTACACCTTTTTACCTGGCACCAACCAACAACCTATCAAATTGGTACTAAACAGTGTTGATGCAAGCTGTAGCTACACGGTTGAAAAAACGGTAACTATACTTAATACACAAGCAGAATTTACCAATAGTACTGGCACCCTGACGGGCTGTGAGATGGAATCATTTATTTTCACTAATCAGTCTATTGATGCCAATCAATATGCTTGGGACTTTGGAGATGGCACGACCAGTAATTTAGAAAACCCTACCCATATTTTCATGGGACCAGGTACGTATGAAGTCTCATTAACGGCGAGCAGTACGAATTCAAATTGTACTGACGCCATAACTCATACGGTTACGATCTTACCCGAAACTCCTGTTAGTGCAGACAATACAAGTATTTGCCAAGGCGACACGGCGGTACTAAATGTTATTAACCCCCAAGCTGCATACACATATACATGGACTCCTACTAGTCTAGTAGGCTCTCCCAATAACGCTACAACTACCGCATTCCCTATCATCACGACAGATTTTATTGTAACAGCGGACAATGGCACTGGGTGTGTCGGAAAAGATACGGTGACCGTTTTTGTCGTAACACCTATTCCCGACATTATGTTTGACACAACTATTTTTGCGGGTACAACTATTCAACTCCCCGTCGAATACAATCCTCCTTATGTCTTCTCTTGGAATCCATCAGATGGGCTGAGTTGCTTAGTTTGCTCTAACCCATCGGTCACTCCTACAGATGACATCACCTACAATTTGAACATTGCTGACGATGCAGGCTGCTTCAATAGTACGGGCGTCTTTGTTATTCGAATCTTCCCAGAAGAAATAGATATTCCGAATGCATTCACACCTAACAATGACGGCACCAATGACTACTTCAATATCGTCATCTCCGATGATGTCGCCGCATTATTAGAAGTAACGGACTTCCGCATCTATGACAGATGGGGCAAAAAAGTTTACAACAATGACAAGCCTGGAACTGGTTGGGACGGAAAATTCAAAGGCAAAGAGCTCCCGTCTGATGTTTATCCTTTCATCGTGGAAGTGACTTTTGCCAATGGCAAAAAGAAATCGATAAAAGGTACTTGCACCCTCCTAAGGTAGGAAAACGACTCTATAAAAACAGCCCATTCGTCAAATGCGAATGGGCTATTTTTTTATATTTTTAATCTCAACTTCAAGGGCAGCGCTCCAAGGAATCATCGCATTAAAAATTCTTATCTTTTGATATTTATTCAAATCATCTGCAAGAATAAGCCTAGGTCTTATCACGCCTTCATCAAGCAACCTTGTTCGTGTTGTACCTTTTAGCAAAGGCTTATTTGGCGTCCACCAACTCTCCCCGTCAAATAGTGCAACATTAGCATAACTAATATCCGTCACATAACCATCTCGAATAATTAATATTTCATCGGCATCCCTTTTTTGCGCAAGCAGACTACGATAAAAGCGTCTATCTTCCCATTTCAGCAAGTCATTCTGGTCACTAATGCAAACACATTTCAAAGACGAAATTTCCCTTTTTTTATAGGGTAGAAACTCGATCCGTTCTATTTTCTCTCCATAGACGACCCGACACTTCATCACTTGCCTACCAAAACTATATTTTGCTAATGATTCTGAAAGCACCTTTGCTAAATTTATCGGAGTAACACAATCGCCAAAAGCAATTTTTCGACTATAATCGAGACGCTCCTGATGTCTATCCAGGTGATAAAAATGCCCATCAACCAGCCGAATCGTCTCCAACAAAAACCTACTTAGTGATCTGGTCGGAATATAAATTTTCTTTAACAACTCATCATATTCCTTTTCCATCTCACTCTGAGACGTAATGCCGCCGCCACTTCTATAAAAAAACTGCTTGTCTTCTTTTTCAACAAAACGAATCATCACCGCACTATCCACGACACCTCCATCCACGATGCCTGCCACACCAGTATAATAACCGCGGGCATGATTTTCTGCTTCTTGAATAATCTCTAAAGTTTTTCTTTTGGGAGCTCCCGTAATGGAGCCTACGGGCAATAACTGGTTAAAAATATCACCAATTTTTTGCTCATAGCCTTTCGGCAAAACGCCTTCAATTTTTGAGCTCATCTGCCAGATCGCCCCCCGATGATTTTCTATTAAGTCCAGATATTTAAAATTTGTTAAGCGTACTTTTTTAGCGACAGCACTCAAGTCATTGCGTAGCAAATCTACAATAGTAGCGTGTTCTGCATCTTCTTTAGGGTCGTTTAGCAGTATATTTTTGGCGTTCGGTATTGTGGCATCAATCGTCCCTTTCATCGGAAAGGTCGTTATCGTTTGAGCATTTATTTTGACGAAAGTCTCTGGCGAAAAAAATACAAATTCATCTTTATATTTTAATTTATATTTTGCGTTCGCTTGCGCAAAAATGGTATCCAAGTCCCAGTTAGTCTGTATAGGAATCTTAAAGCATAAATTGGTCAAATAGGTATTACCAGCATGAATCTCATTTTGCACCTTGTCAAAAGCACGTTTAAATACTTGTTTGCTAGGAGGTAAAAAACTAAACGCTAACGGCTGGGGCTCCAGTAACGAATCCATACTTTCATATCTCCCAAATGAATATTGAATTTCCTTTGGATTGATATCATCCAACGGAATAACCACCGGACTATTTAGCGCATAGTCCAAAATAAAAAGGAAGGGCACGTGGTCCCTTCCTAATTGATTCATCTTTTTAAAAACAGGGTGCATTTATTCGCCGCTCTCTTCGTTTAAGATTCTAACAATATTCTCCGTCACATCCGCACCTTCAGGAGCGATTAAAATCGGGCTTCCTATTTCTGCATAACTTAGTACATAGTCATAGCCATTATCATCAGCATACTTGCGCAAAACTCTTCTCAACCTAGCATACAACGTATCTTGTACTTCCTGGGTTTCTTTCATAATCTCTTGGGCTATTCTTTGTTGTTCTTCTCCAAGCTTCTGCTGCTTCTTAGCAAAACGCTGTTCCTGATCGGCAATTTGATTAGAAGTCAACTCCCCTGCCTGCACTTTCTTCTGAACAGCAATATATTGATTTTGCAAGTTTCGACCTTTTTTCTCTAGGCTTGCATTAGCTTTTTGTTCTTTTTCTGCAAGGGCTTTACTCGCGATAACAAAATAGTTATAGTTCGCCAACAAAGTATCCGTATTGATGTAAGCAATAGGATATTTATTGGTTTTGGTGGTCGAAGTCGTTTTGGAAGGCGATGTTGTAGATGTATTTTTCTCGGCTCCTTTAGGCTGACACCCAGCCAACGTAACAGCTACAGCAAGAAGCAAAATAGCCCCTAATTGGAATATGGAATGATTTTTCATGAACTTTTTTTTAGGTTTTAAATGTTATTCCCATTTGGAAACACGCATTAAATGCCCGCAAAAGTAAGGATACTTACCTAAAAAGCCTAACATCTCGGAGAAAAAGAACACTTATTGATACTTAAGGTTAGCGATATTGGGGAAGATTGGCTTCGTGCACGCTTCGTTTTCGGGGGTACAGGTAAAAGGAAAAGGGTAAAAGGATTACAAGATGTAGGCTGTTTTTTGAAACAAACAACTCCTGGCTACCGCTACCGTTAAGCCGCTACACCGTCTAAACCGCTACACCGTTAAACCGTCTAAACCGCTAAGCCCGCTACTGGTGTGGAGCGTCTTCATATTTCACTTCTAAATCTTTCAACACGATATCGAGCAGATGATCTTGTCCCACTTCATATTTTTGTTTTAGTTTATATCCGTAAGTTTTCCCTGACAAATTCCAAAAGCTAGCAGAAAGCCCTCCACGAGTTTTTTTAATGACATCATACATTGGCATATCCAGCGCTTTTTCAATCATTTTCGTCAAAATCATACCTTGGGTACGAGTAAGGTTTTTGAGTTCTTTTTTATATTTGGGCTTATACTCTCTCCGAGTTTTGCGGATATATTTTTTTCTTTTCCGTTTACGTTGGCCTTGGGTAGCCTCTTCCATCTGGCGATAAAGCTTCACAGCTTCTACGGCGTAAGGATAAACTTTGGCAGCATATTTCTTGTAGCGCAAGTACAAAGCATATTCGTGATTATCCTTGAATTTTCGGGGAGAAGTCACGACCACATCATCCAATTGTGACGCGAAATAAATGGTATCGCCATTGACAATCATCATTTCTAAAGCCTTCCAGCCTACCGAATCTGCCAACTGAGCATTTAGGTTAGTCCCCATAGACAGACTAAAAACAAAGGAAAATATGACTATTAGGTTTTTCATATAAAGCGTTGATTTCGTTGATTTTGGCACAAAACTAGGGTTTTTTCTAAAACCGTGCGGCATTGTACGACCATCTTAACGAATAAATTGGCTAGAATAATGAACGATTATTGTTAAACTTGGCTTAACTGGCTGCTAAACGTCTCGGAGCAAAAAAGCCAAAAGAATGCTAAGCAACTCGTTTGGTAAACATCTCAGGTAACTGTTTAGGTGCTCCTATTTTTAGGCATAAAATAGGCATTTTTATGTATGTTGAAGCTATTTTTTTTGAAGCGTAGCTGGGCTACGTGATAAAAAAATAGCAAAAACAGGCGCAAAAAGGGCATTTTGTGGCAAAAATATGTGGGTACCTAAATAGTTACCATCTCAGAATACTAGGATGGGTCAGTTTTCAATGATTAACTACAAAAGAAGCCTACACCCTAGGCACTCGCCATCACACGCCCCAACAACTCCCTATACTGCTCAGGGATAGTATCTGCCGCCAAAAAGCTACCCACGGGGACACAAGGGTAGATTTCGTCATATCGCTTTATAGTATCCATAAATACACGTCGATTGATATGCATTCTTTGGATTTCTTTGGATGAATTGATGCCTGCTGCCGCCACCATTTCTACAAAGCTACCGACCGTAGCGTGATGAAAATTCTTTACTCGCTCTGCCTTATCTTCGACCACTAAGCCACTCACCAGGCCTTTATCTTGAGTCGCCACCCCAACGGGACAAGTGTTATTATTACAGCGCAAAGCCTGAATACAACCGACTGCCATCATCATCGCCCGTGCGCTATTACAAATATCCGCCCCCAAAGCAATCGCCCGTACCATGTGATAACCCGTCAAGATTTTCCCTGAAGCAATCAGCTTAATATCTTTTTTCAAATCAAAACCATCTAACACATCTTTTGCGAAAGCGAGCCCATCTCTAAGCGGCATCCCGATAGAATTAGAAAACTCAACTGGAGCAGCACCAGTCCCCCCTTCTCCCCCATCAATCGTAATAAAATCAGGCTTTATCCCCGTAGAAATCATGGCTTGACAAAGCTCCACAAACTCGACCTTACGCCCCACGCACAACTTAAAACCTACAGGCTTGCCACCACTTAGCTCGCGTAGTCTTGCGACAAAATGCATCAACCCTTCCGCTCCTTCAAAAGCTTTGTGAAAAGGTGGTGAATAAACCGTAGTATGTGGCTCTACCCCCCTAATACTAGCTATTTCTTCGGTATTTTTTATCGCAGGCAAAATACCACCATGCCCTGGTTTCGCTCCTTGCGAAAGCTTAATTTCGATCATTTTCACTTCTGGTCTTTGGGCATTTTTGATATACTTCTCTTCCGAAAAACCACCATCAGACAAGCGGCATCCAAAATATCCTGTACCAACTTGCCACACCAAATCTCCACCGTATTTCAAATGATGATGACTGACGCCCCCTTCTCCTGTATTATGATAAAAGCCACCCTTCTTTGCCCCAAGATTCATCGCCATTACCGCGCGATCAGACAACGAGCCAAAACTCATCGCAGAGATATTTAGAAGCGCTGCATCATACGGCTGCGTACAATCTGGACCACCAACTCGAACTCTTGGGTTGTGCTCTAACTCTTCTTCATCCTTTGGATAAATAGAATAGTCCATCCACTCGTAACCTTCCGCATAAACATCAAATTGGGTTCCAAATGGAGTCGTATCGTTCACCTTTTTCGCACGTTGATAAATCATCGAACGAAACAATCTTGGAATAGGACGACCTTCTGTATCTGTTTCCACAAAATACTGCATTATCTCCGGGCGAATCTCTTCCAACAGGTAACGAAAATGCCCTATCACCGGAAAGTTGCGATTAATGGTATGCTTGGTCTGTATCACATCATAAACCCCTAGCAACGTAATCGGCCCCACAACGGTAAAAGCCCACCACCAAGCAGGATTAAACTTGGTCGCTAACAACACAATTATAACTGGTAGCAATACGGCTAGTGATAGAAAGATTGATTTTGGTTTCATTTTTACTTTTTTGCGTCTATTCAGATGCCAAAGTAACAAAAAATAATCAGCATCCCATGACAAAATAGATAACTTTGTCTTCATACGCACATTTTTTTCTCTTGGTAGATACAAACTGCAGCCCACTCCGAGTCAATTAATATTATTGCTATTGGCATCGTCTCAAAGAAGGGTTTACAAAATTTTTTCTATTTTTTGACACCCACACCATCTGAACCATTTTGATGTAAATCAAGTTATTAAGAGTACAAATACAGCCCCATGAATCCATCCATCCACCAATCTCCTATCCTGTTCTTTGATGGGCATTGTCACCTTTGTTCTAATTCCGTCAAGCTCATTCGGCGTATCGACAAAAATAAAAAAATCACCCTCCTACCTTTACAATCCACTGAAGCTCAATATTTTACAACCGAGTACAACTTTGCTACAAATCTCGATACCGTCCTTATTTTTCATCGGGGGCAATTATACCAAAAATCCGAAGCGGTGCTTGAAGTCTTTAGGATTATTGGTGGTGGATGGTGGTTATTACGGTGTTTTCGTATTATCCCGCTTAGGTGGAGAGATGCGATCTATGATTATATTGCTCAAAATCGGTATCGATGGTTTGGGCGAAAGGACAGCTGCGACCTTTAATAATTGAGTCCACTCCGAAAAGTCAAGACAGGTTTCAGTTGAGCAATTGAACAATTTACTAAATCTTATAACTCAACTTCAACAAAAAATAACGCCCCACATTCTCCGTCCGAGTCGTGGACACTTCAAAAACATCCGAACGCTGCTTATACCCATCACTACGCCCAAACATATCATGTCCAGATATGGCCACTAGCCATTTTTTCGATTGAGCAAAACTCTTAGAAAGCGTCCAACTTACACTAGGCTTTGGAAAGCTTTCAAACTGCGTATCTGGATAATACCAGGCGGTACCTTTGGTCTCCAACTCTACCCCCTTGGGCATAGTCACGGAAAAATGACCGATGTAGGCATAATTAAGTGCTGTCGCAGATTTGGCCTGTGTCTCCGAATTTCGCACTTGTATTTTTGTCTTGAGCCCAAAGTCATAAATCTTTTTCTTACTATTTGCCACCCCAATACCTATCGAATAAAAGCTGCTAATACTAGCAAATTGCTCATCATTTAAGACGGACATCCCATGCATCAAATTTCCGTTACTATTTAAACTCAGCTTCGCTTTCAAAAAAGGTATTTTCATTTGATAATAAACATACCCTGACAAAATGGACTTCTTTGGTGTGTTGATAGGAGTGACTTCCTGTCGGTAAAAAGTATCTGTCTTGCGGGCATAGACAATTGGGTTACGGTAATAGCTATACTTCAAATTACCATGAAAAACACGTCCATTGAATCGGTCATAATTATTATATTTCAACTCAAAATGATGGTTCTCTGCTGGCTTCAAATCAGGATTACCCCGATAAGTATAAGATGCTGAATGCACTTCAACTATCGGCAATATTTCTTTTAACTGGGGTAATTTTTGTGAAGTAGTATAATTAAACTTCAAAGAACTGGATCCCGTTATTTGCAATTCACACTCTAGCGACGGCAAGAAGAATAGATACTTTTTAGCATCCAAATAATTATCATCAATAGCTCCACCCAAGCTACTTTGCTCATATGCAAGTCCAATAGCCCAACTCACTTTACCCATAACCACATCCTGACGAAGACCATATTTATAGCGTCTCACCTCTCTTTTATACTTTCCGCTTAAAGAGTCAATTCGTTCAAATCCCACACCTGTAAAGAGAGCGTTATTTAGACGTTGTTTATCTAAAAGCGCTTCCCTGGAGCCCCAAATTTTTAATTTTTGTTTTTTAAAACAAGGCAAGTTATACTCCAGATACTCCTTATCCCGCTTCTCCAGACTCCCCTTATTTAGTTCTCTAAATATGGAGACATAAGTCGTATCCGCATCATAAAAAATATTATGGTCGTCAACTGATTGATTATCAAAGCTTTCTACTTCATGATACTCAATTGAGCTAATCAAACTATGATTATTTTTAAATCTTTTGCGATAAGTCACTTTGCTTTGCCAAGGGGTATTGGCTTTCTCATTTCCCGAATGGTAGGTATTTTGGCTCACCAACTTCCTAACTTCACTTTGCTTCCATTCCTTCAAATCTTTAGCATCATATCCAGCCCCGACAACATACTTTGCGCTAACAGAAAGTTGCTGAGTACTATCTATCTCATATTTCAACTTGACTCGCCCCAAATATTTATCAGAGTTCGTGCGCCCTTCAGACGATCCGCTCAAAAAATATTTCTCATCTTCCTTTAAAAAAAGTTCTTTTTCTTCATCAACAGTACTTAACGAATTTTGCTGAAAAGCAGAAAATGTTGCGTTTAATTCAAGATGATCCCCAAAAAACGAAAAAGAACCCGCTCCTGAATGTGTCTTCCACAACCCATCCTGCTCGTTAGCAAAAGGCAAAGTACCATCTATGGTCAAGCCCCCCGTTCTCAAAGCGCTCATCCCTCCACCAAACGAAATCATATCATTGATACTATACCCCGTCTGATTGGTATTGTTGCTCATGCCAATTAAAGAGTATTTTACTTTTGGTGCAAACCGAAAATAATTGCCTTTAGCCGCATATCTTTCTTTGGAGCCCCCAGCCGCCGAAATTAGTCCAAACCCGCCAACTTTCCTGTCCTTTTTCAACTCCAAGTCTATGGTTACCTCCTCCTTTCCATCATCAGTTTTCGTGAAGGTTTCGTCGTCTGTTTTCTTGTCATAGACCTTGACATTTTTTATGGCATCGGCAGGAATATTCTTAGTGGCCATTTTAGGATCAGAGCCAAAAAACTCCTTTCCATCGACCATCACTTTTTCCACTTTTTTGCCCATCGCCTTCACGTCTCCATTTTCATCGACTTCAATTCCAGGCATTTTTTTCAATAAATCTTCGACGGCATCACCTGGTTTCACCCGAAAAGCACGTGCATCATACTGAACGGTATCGCCATTCATTTTGATAGGGATGCGCTCCTCCTTGACGATAACTGTTTGCAATAACATCTCTTCAGATTGCATTCTTATTAAAAGATTGATGTCTTTGCCTTTGCAGAAAATAACCTTATAATACGGAGCGAATCCTAAATAACTCACCTGAATCAACAGGCTGTCTTTCCGAAACCTGCCCAACTTAAAATGACCTTTTAAGTCGGTACTAGAAAATTCGACCATGACAGAATCTACAGGCTCCATGGAGATGACTACTGCGCCTTCGATGGGTTGCCCCAAAGTATCCAACACATTACCTGATATTTTGCAAGATTGCCCGTAAGTCAAGGCTTGCGCAAAAAGCATAAAAACAACCAACAAACACCGTCTATTCATCCCAATTATTATTCAGCATACAAAATTATCCGCCAATTCTAATAATTTGATTACCCCCAGAACTACGGCGGCTTTCTCGCAGTTCTTTTAACTTTTCTTTTTTAATGACCTCATACTCTTCTGAAGTCACCTTTTTGCCCTTTTTAGGTTTTTTGATTGGTTCACTCAAGGGTTTTAGTTCAATCTCATGGGCCACAATCGTGGTTTTATCATGAATCTTCAACTCTAATATTAGGCCTGGTAATTGGCCGTACTCCTTAGGCCCAAAAGGCACTTTAATATCCATAGCAAACCAAGCCGTAATCATTCCAGACGTATCAGTCTTTTCGGCTTTTAGGCAAGGATGCCCCAAAATCATTTTAGTTTCTCCGCTCACCTTCCAGTCGTCTTTACTCCAATCCCCCGATATTAAAAATCTTTTCCCTAGAAATTCTTCCTGCTCAATAGTTTTCTTTTCCGCAAGGTTAACATAGAAAAAATAATCTGCATTTGCCCCGGCCATCATGACATTAGAAGATGCTTTATTTTTTTCGTGTAGCTTCTTATACAAGGATTCTTCTGGCGAAAAAACCAGCTCATAACTACTTTTATGATCGGGTAATTCAACACCATGCAATGCTGCTTTTAACTCGGGTGTCATATCAAACTTGATAACCTGTTCGTATTTTACGATGCCCGTGTTTTGCGCCCATGCGGCTTGCGCCAAAAAAAGTAGAATAAAAATCTTTTTCATATCACTGCTTTTAGTTTTTGAACATTAATTTTGTGAAAAAAGCCACTTCGCTTCCGTATTCTCCTTACCCCAAATCTTCTCTCTGGACTAGGAATGCAAAAACTCTCCATGCCCAACTAATGCTATAACGTTAGAATGGTCGCTTTCTTTCGTTAGAGACAACCAAAAAGTTTCTTGGTTGCTATTTTTGTAATGATTTTTTCACCAATGGTTCGGTAAAAAAACAATACTCCGACGTAGCCTGCCACGCCTCCAACGTCTTCCTTGATTAAGGCAAAATTTGAAGGTATGTAAAGGCGAACGGCCGTTCGTCTCCCTGCCCAGATGTAACGGAGCAAGCAGGTGCTTAAAAGGTATGTGGTAGCCGGCTACCGCCGTTCTCTCCCTTCGAGCACTGCCGTACTCGACCCTACGGGATCGGTCGT
>CAMZKG010000010.1 GCA_947311105.1 uncultured Saprospiraceae bacterium | reverse complement strand
TTATATCTTATCAAGCACCTTCAAATTTTGCCTTAATCAAGGAAGACGTTGGAGGCGTGGCAGGCTACGTCGGAGTATTGTTTTTTTACCTGACCATTGAGTAAAAAGAGTAAATGAAATTAGAAGAAAGAATCAAAGCCCTTGTCGAATTAGGGCAGTTTTTGGCTGCAAAGCCACCTGAATTAGATGTCGCAGTACGTCGTGCTTATGCCGAAAATAGATGGTTTATTCCCGATAATTCTTATGCCGCGGTGGAAGCTGTTCGCAAAGAATTTTTGGAAGAGCAAGCACTAAGGGCTTGGGCGAGCCATTATAATTTGGACAATATTAAGCCTAGGGCAGTGGGGCTCATCCTTGCGGGTAATATTCCTTTGGTGGGGTTTCATGATGTGTTGGCGGTGTTTTTGTCAGGGCATATCGCCAAGATAAAACTGTCGGACAAGGATAGCGCTTTGATGACGTTGATGGTGGAGACGCTTGCGCAAATAAATCCGAAGACCAAGGCGTATCTACGAATGGTGGATAAATTGGATGATTTTGATGCAGTGATTGCGACAGGTAGCGACAATACGGCCCGATATTTTGAGACTTATTTTGGGAAGTATCCGAATATCATTCGGCACAATCGCAATTCGGTGGCGATCTTGATAGGCGATGAATCTTTAGAAGAGTTGCATGCCTTGGGTCGGGATATATTTACTTATTTTGGTTTGGGCTGTCGCAATGTATCTAAGATATTTGTGCCGCAAGGCTATGATTTTCAACCACTTCTGGAAGAGTTGCATAAGTATAATCAGATTATTTTAAATGATAAATACAAGAATAATTTTGATTATGCTTTTACGTTATATATCATGAACAAGGAGTTTCACATGAATAATGGTTGTTTAATTTTGCATGAAGCCGAGTCATTGTCGTCCAGAATTAGTACCTTGCACTATGCGTTTTATGATGATTTGGATGGGCTGTATCGGGAGCTTGCGCAAAAAGACGATAAAATACAATGTGTGGTAGCAAAAGATGCTATGGACAATTTGCCCTATGTTCCTTTCGGAAAAACGCAGTCGCCTGGCTTGATGGACTATGCGGATGGGGTGGATGTGATGGCGTTTTTGGTGGCACTATAGTACGATGGGCTTTAGCCCGTCGAAAAAAATCAATAGTAGTGCTGCCCAGTAAGAAGGGCTTTAGCCCGTCGAAAAGAATCTGTAGTAGTGCTACCCAGTAAGAAGGGCTTTAGCCGTCGAAAAGAATATTGATAAAGAACTCCGTTTTCAGTTAATTGACACCGTTACACGTTACACCGTTACACCCGTTACACCGTTACACCCGCATCCCTTGCGTTTCTTGCAATTTGAAAATAAAGCCCATACCTTTGCCAAACCGAACGGTCGGTATGTAAATATTATATCATGAAAGAGAAAGTATTAGTTGCAGGTGCTACGGGGTATTTAGGCAAGTATGTCGTGTCAGAATTAAAAAAGCGTCATTATTGGGTGCGTATTTTAATTCGGAAGGAAAGCCAGAAAAAGCTATTTGATGGGGTAGGAGTAGATGATTTTTTTGTTGGGCAAATCACACAGCCGCAGACGATAAAAGGTGTTGCGGATGGTATTGATTGGGTTTTTACGTCGGTTGGGATTACGCGTCAAAAAGATGGATTGACCTATTTAGATGTTGATTATCAAGGGAATATGAATCTTTTGGCGGAAGCTGAGCAGTCAACAGTAACTTGGTTTAGCTATGTCTCTGTGTTAGGGGCAGAAAAATTGCCACAATTGAAAATTATTCAGGCAAAGGAGAAATTTGTAAGCGCCCTTCAACACGCCAAAATGCCTAGCGGAATCATTCGCCCATCTGGTTTTTTTGGTGATTTGGTGGAAGTGTTGGATATGGCGAAATCTAAGAAAGTGTATCTTTTTGGTTCTGGCGAATATAAAATCAATCCAATTTCGGGGCATGATTTGGCCATTGTATGTGTGGACAGTATGGAGCAGAAACGGGCAGAAATTAATGTAGGTGGCCCCAAGGTGTATTCTTACAATGAAATTGGTCAGATCGCTTTTGATGCATTGGGAGTGACGGGAAAGATTGTGCATTTGCCGATTTGGTTGAAAAATGCGACGGTTTCTTTGCTACGGACATTTACGTCTTCAAAGTTTTATGGGCCTTATGAGTTTTTTCTGAATGCGATGCTACTCGATGGAGTGACAGATAAATATGGAACAGAGTTATTGGAAGATTTTTATCGGGAAGAAGCGAGTCGGGCGCAAAAAAAGAATAAATGACCACAAAAGATCAAATACTAGAAGTAGGCTTTCAATTGTTTTTGGATAAGGGCTACAAGAATACATCGATGTCGGATTTGATGAAGGCAACGGGCTTGTCCAAAGGGGCTTTTTATCACCATTTTTCGAGTAAAGAAGTACTTTATCAAGAAGTAATTGATCGGTATTTTTTGGCTTACTATCAGTCTATTGATTTTGGTGAAATAGAATTATCGAGTATTGCTGATGTGGAGGAAGCGATAAAGGGGTTTTATTTGGCGGTGGTTCCTGAGATTATTTTGCTTTCGCCAAAAGGGTTGTCGCGATATTTTATCTTGTTTTTTGAAGCCTATGGTTCTTATCCTAAATATCGAGTAGAAGTCCGAAAATTTTATGAGGCATTGAAGGAGACCATTCGAGCGGTATATATTCTTGAGAATTCTAACGAGCCAGAGAAGGATGCTATTCGGATGATTGCGAAGTATGAAGGACTTTTGTTTTGGTTGGCTATTTATCCTGAGAAGAATGCTGGGAAGATGATTGCGGATTTTTGAGTGTTATGCATCGATGAAAGGTGCCCCTGCTGAACAGTCTGAAAAAATATTCCCCAAAAAAAAGATGCACAATGGTTACAGATACGAAGAAAATTAATAATTTTATTTTGCAAAAGGAGAGCGCAGCAATTGGACGTGACTCTATAGAAATATGTGATACAGCAGAAAGTGGTTTATGTTTTGTTTTTTATGACTCGGGATTGGTAGATTTAGATGTGCAATATGGAAGTAAGAAATCAAATATGCAGTTGGGTAGTGGTATCGCTACTTCATTCTTTTTTAGTGAAGAAGTGACTTTTGTACATCGTATTTCGGGGAGAAAGCCACTTCGTTCTATTCTTATTTCCCCTTCAGAAGATTATTTGACACAATTATCGGAAGGTCGTTTTGGCGTAAATTCTTTGGAGAATATTTTAAATCCCGTAGATGACTTTGCGATGGGTACTAGTTTTTATATGAATCATGATATGCATTTGGCAGTCGATAAAATTTTTAATTCGACTTATGCAGGAGCGGTAGGAGATTTGTATTTAGAGAGCCAAATGTTAGAATTATTAGCTCATTATCTAGAATTGTCCGTCCCCAACAAAAGGCAGAAGGAGTTAAAAAAAGAAGACCGTGATCGCTTGTATTTTGCGAAAGAAATACTTTTGAAAAAGATGGAAGAGCCACCGTCTTTGAAAGAATTATCAAGATTAATAGGACTGAATGAGTACAAGTTGAAGAAGGGGTTTAAGCACTTGTTTGGTTTGCCGGTATATAAGTATCTGCAAGTGAAGCGATTAGAGAGCGCGCATAACCTATTGATTGACAGTGAGATAAGTGTGCAGCAAGCCGCCTATTCGGTCGGTTATGAAAGTTTAAGTTCTTTTTCCAATGCCTTTTTGGAGAAGTATGGGTATCGACCTAGTAAGATTCGGCGGTAGTCCTTTTGGGACAAATCAAAATCCATTTTCAACAAATAGTATAAAGTCAAACAGGTCATCTTTGCAGAAAAAAGATGAAGAAAATTCTATTGATTAATGGGCATCCCAATCCAGATAGCTTTTGTTACTCATTGGCGAAAGCCTATCGCCAAGGAGTAGGGGCGCAAGCAAATTTTCGCCAAATTGATGTGGCGCACCTTACTTTTGATGTTGGTGCATTGAAGCATTTTGATTCTTTTGAGATTCCAGAAGACTTGCGAAAAGCTCAAGAAGATATTGGATGGGCTAATCATATTGTGATTGTTCACCCTATTTGGTGGGCGACGATGCCGGCACTTTTAAAATCATTTATTGAGCAGACTTTTTTGATGGGCTTCGCTGCGCAGTATGAAAAGAATGGAAAAATTACTAAACTCTTGACAGGCAAATCCGTGCGAGTGATATCTACTTTGGATACACCTGTTTTTTTGTATAAATCTTTTCTAGGTAATCCGAGTTTTAAGGTACATAAAGCCAATTTTTCCTTTTGCGGTATAAAGCCTATACGCCAAACTTATATCGGTCCAGTTGTCAAGTCGGATGATGCGAAAAGGAAGCAATGGTTGCGAAGTGTGGAGCAATTAGGTAAAAAATTGAAGTAGTGAGCTTGCTCCGAAAAGTCGTTATTGCTAATAGGTAAGAAAGGAACAGAATTTTATTTTGTTCAACCGTGCGGTTTGAGAAACCTTGCCAAGGAAAAGCATGAAAGATAAAAATACGAAGCAAGTAGCGTAAAACTAGGGTTTCTTAAACCTTTTTTGTTGTGCAATCGTGTGGTTGTTCAAATGAAACCAGTCAGAATCACTGTTGAAATTGGGGCTCACAGCATTAAAATAGCCAAGGTTTTGTAAATCCTTGACCTTTATCTTTTACCAGTACTCCAAAAATTAAGCATGTATGAAGCCAACCTATCCCAATACTGTTAAACTTGAGTACGGAAACTTAAATTATTATGAAGCAAAAATGGTCTCGAAGAAAATTTATTGAAATCGGAAGTAAGTCGATTGTTTTTGGAGTTGCCACTTTGATTTTTAGCAAGTGGTTGCCTTTTGCGAAAGCAAAAATCCCTGATGTGAAGAAAAAGACGATTGTAGTGCCAATTCCGAATAAAGTATTAGTGGCTTACGAGAGTCAATTTGGCTCAACGGCTGAAGTGGCTGAAGTCATCGGTCAGGTTTTATCAGAAGGTGGCAGTCATGTTTGTATCAAAAAGATGAAAGACGTGACTGATCTTGATGGATATAGCCGCGTGGTCATTGGTAGTGCCATTCAATATGATAAATGGATGCCAGAAGCTCGCAAATTTGTCATGACACATCAGAAAGCGTTGGCGCAGATAGATGTATCTTGCTTTTTAGTTTGCTTGGTATTATCGAAAGGGACAGCAAAGTCGATCAAAAAATCAAAAGGTTATGCGTTGAAAATCAGTGAGTTAGTGCCTTCGGTGCCGGCTGATAGTATTGGGCAATTTGCGGGTGTATTGGATTATAGCAAGATGTCTTTTGGTCAGCGCCTTGCGGCAAAAGCCATGTTTGCTATTATTGGAGTGAAGGAAGGTGATTACCGGGATTGGAAGGCTATTCGGGATTGGGCTGGAGGGTTGTTTTAGCGCAGGAGCCGAAGGGAACGGCGGTCGCCGACTACAACGCAGCTTTTATACACTTCAAATTTTGCCTTAATCAAGGAATCAGTTGGAGGCGTAGCAGGGGACGTCGGAGTATTGTTCCCCGAACCATTTTTACAGAAATAGTCAATTTCTTGTAAACCCTTGACCTTTTGCCAGTATTCCGAAAGTTAAGTATTCACGGAGCCAATTTATCCCAATACGGTCAGACTAAAGTGCCGAAATTTAAACTATTGATTCTCCCGCCACTCATAGACCCAAGCAATTTGAATCTGTTCAAGGTGTCCTTCGTTAGAATCTTTGCGATTACCTTCAAAATGGGGGATTTCAAGTACCCAATCAAGTAAATCGGTAAAACGGATGCGGTAGATTTTGCTTTCGCCAAAATCGTCACCAAATTTGTCATAAAGTGCCATGCCAATATCTTCGTAATCTGCCCAATTGATAGGGAGATCGTCTAGTCCAAAGTTGCTCATAATGCTAATGTTCGTGTGCGATGATTAATTTTTGATCAGGAATCAATACCTTGATGGTTGCTTGTTCGTTGATGATTTCTGCTTGGCAGCCCAATCTGGATTCAAGGGTAGGGTTGATGGCACCATCAATTTGGTCTTCTTCTCGGTCAGATATTTCCGTAAGGGCATCCATCCCGTCTAGAATAATGACGTGACATGTGCTGCAAGCGCAGACTTCTCCGCAATTATGGCTTAGATGCACATCATTGCTTTCGGCGATATCAAGGATGGATTGGTTTTCGGCAGCATTCTCCACGATTATTGTTTGGAGATCTTTGTCTTCAAATTCAAAAATTATTTTTGCCATACGGTCTGTTAGTCGTGTTCAATTTTAAAAAGAATATCAAGGGGAAAGTCTAAGTCATTGAAAATTAGTGGGTTATTCGCTGCTTGTGCCCATCAATATGCCTATAAAACCTAAAAAAGCCCATATTGTTTAGACTTTTGGAGTGTCGGTGTGATTTAGCTATATACAAAAAACTTAATTTGGGGTGCACTAGGATGCAGAAATGCCAGGATGCGCTTTTCCGAAAGGGCATTAAGCTAGATTAAAAGAATTTAGCACAAAAGGACACCTATTACTTGGTTGTAAATAGGTTATACATTGTTAATAAAATGATTTAACTATTTTTCTGAAAAATAAAATTTACAAATAATATGTCACATAATATGTTTTTTTGCTAAAAAAATTTATATCTTTGCAAAGAATCGTGAATATAAAAATAAACCGCAATATGAAATCCTGGATTATTCCTGTATTATTATTCATTCCGTACGCCTTTTTTGGCGCAAGGTACTATCACAACCATAACCTTGGTGGCAGTGCACATTCTCATGTCACAAACTCAGGCGAAACGAGCGTTGCCGACTATCCGATTGCTTTTACATGGTCAAGTGATGAGCCTATTTTGCATAATCAAGATAGCGTATTACAAGCAGTATCATCCAACCTAAATGAAGGAGAAGTGGTGCAGATTAAAGGGCGCTATTTTTCGGATGAAGTCAATGAGACGGATTACGAAAATTTGGGACAAGCTAGAGCTGAAAAGGTCAAAGAGCTATTAGCAGAGATGATGGAGCCACAAAATATCCGAATTGTCTCCGAGTTAGTAGAAGGCAATGAAGATGATTTTAGTGGTGAATTTGAGTCCGTGGATTTTGATGTAGTCCAAATTGACATCAATAAAGCAGAAGTTCTTAGACTTCGGGATAAGGTGGTTATCTTATTTCCTGATGGCTCTACAGAAAAAGAGCCTAATGAAACCATAGATACTTATTTGGATCAACTAGCCGCTGAGCTAAAGGAGAATGGAAGCTCCGTCGAATTAGTCGGGCATACGGATATGACTGGCGATGAGAAGACGAATTATAAGCTTGGTTTGAGACGCGCTAAGAATATACGCGATTACTTGCGTAAAAAAGGCGTTTCCCGCAAGGCAATTACCACAGAATCAATGGGAGAAAAAGATCCCGTCGCAACAAATGATACTCCTGCAGGACGCCACCAAAATCGTCGTGTAGAGATTACCATTAAATAAACAACAACCATTCATCACATATTAAATCAGAAACAATGTTTTTAGACGTAAACACAGCAGGCGGTTGGGCCGGTCATTATTTTTCAATGATTCTTTGGTTACTAGGTGCGCTAGGACTAGGCGTATGGATTGGATATGCCATTTGGAGTAGGTACAAAAAAATGTATGGAAACTTCCAAAAAGAAACAAAATTATTAAAAACTCAAAATGAGAGCTTGTCGGTTGCCATGGATGAGCTAAATAAAGAAAAAGTTGGATTGACAGAAAGTGTCAATAACTATGAAGCCAAGCTGAAGTTGCTTTCGCAAAATAATGAATCTTTGAGATCTAGAGTTTCTACTCTTGATGCGGATTTAGGCTTGCTGAAAAGCAAGAATGAGAGCCTGGAAGTCACGATGAAGGGCTATGCAGAGCGCGAAGAAGAGATGTCAATGGCGCAGTCTTATGAAATTCCGAAAGAAGTAATTGTCGAAAAGATAGTAGAAAAGATAGTGGAAGTGCCAAAGGAAGTGATCGTTGAGAGAATAGTAGAAGTGCCTGTAGAAGTCGAAAAAATTGTAGAGAAGATCGTCAATAAGATAGTAGAAGTGCCTGTCGATGTGGAGCGCATTGTTGAGGTGGAAGTGGAGAAGATCGTAGAAAAAGAAGTGATTGTAGAGAAAATAGTAGAAGTGGAGAAGATAGTTGAAGTCCCAGTCATGGAGGAGCGTATTATCGAAAAGATAATTGAAGTACCTGTCGAAGTCGAGAAGATAGTAGAGGTCGAAAAAATAGTAGAAGTAGAAAAGATAGTCGAAGTTCCAGTGGATAAGATAGTCGAAGTAGAGAAGATAGTCGAAGTAGAGAAGATAGTAGAAGTAGAGAAGATAGTGGAAGTCGAGAAAATAGTGGAAGTGGATAAGATAGTAGAAGTAGAGAAGATAGTGGAAGTCGAGAAAATAGTGGAAGTGGATAAGATAGTAGAAGTCGAAAAGATAGTAGAGAAGATAGTCGAAGTCCCTGTCGAAAAGATGGTCGAAGTGGAGAAAATGGTGGAGAAAATCGTCGAAGTTCCTGTCGATCGTATAGTAGAAGTCGAAAAGATAGTAGAGAAGATAGTCGAAGTCCCTGTTGATAAGGTGGTCGAAGTCGAAAAGATTGTAGAGAAAATCGTCGAAGTCCCTGTTGATCGAGTCGTCGAAGTGGAGAAAATAGTAGAAGTGGAGAAAATAGTGGAGAAAATCGTCGAAGTCCCTGTTGACCGAGTTGTCGAAGTGGACAAGATAGTGGAAGTCGAAAAGATAGTGGAGAAAATAGTGGAAGTTCCTGTTGATCGTATAGTCGAAGTCGAAAAGATAGTAGAGAAGATAGTCGAAGTCCCTGTTGATAAGGTGGTAGAAGTCGAAAAGATCGTAGAGAAAATCGTCGAAGTCCCTGTTGATAGAGTCGTCGAAGTGGAAAAAATAGTCGAAGTGGAGAAAATGGTGGAGAAAATCGTCGAAGTTCCTGTCGATCGTATAGTAGAAGTCGAAAAGATAGTAGAGA
>CAMZKG010000009.1 GCA_947311105.1 uncultured Saprospiraceae bacterium | reverse complement strand
TGCTACGCCTACGTATTTACACGACAAACCTTCTCTTACCCCATAGCTTTGCTATGGGCTAAGCTGGGAAACCCCTACGGGGTTTTAGGTCGATAGCATATTAATTTTTTCAAACTTCGCTTCAGGCAATAACTTCTATTTTACGCAACTCAGCCAAAAACATAACTTGCATTAAATAGAAAAAAGCTAGTGTTAAGAGGGCTTTTTGCTGCTTTTTTGCCAAAAAAATGACCGAACCATTGATTCAACTGAAACCAGTCTAAATTTTTTGTAACCCTTCACCTTTAACTACCCCTTAGTCATCCAAAATACAAAAGGAATTGCCCCAATAGATAAAACAGCCGCTATCTTAAATGATAATTCTAGTCCAATTTGATCGCTCACCATCCCGATAAGTAAGGTCGTGAGTGCACTTATTACAAATCCTAATGTCATGAATACGCCATTGACAAAAGCTGGATGTTCTGTGTCCATACTGTTGACCAAAGACAGCATTACGGGGCCTGGAGACAACATGAAAAAGCCCAAAAGCAACATTACTGGTATCAATAAATATCCTTCCACCACAAATAATAGACCCATTAAAATCGGTGTCATAATCGAGATGATAAGCAATACTTTGCGCTTGCCGATATAGTCCGATATTGTTCCTGAAAACATAACTCCCACAGCACCAGCAAGTTGTAACGCTGCCAAGGCACTGTTGGTAAACCACATGCTCTCGCCTTTGTCATGGAGATAAATGGTGATGAATGTAGTCATCGTGGATTTGGCAATATTCCGAAAGAAGATAAATCCTGCTAATACCATGAAGAAGGGGAGTAACCTTTTAAATGTAGCTTTGATGTCGGCAAAGGCAGGCTTTTCCTTGATGCGCTCTTTGATAGGGCGTTTCCGAAAGGCTAAAAATAATACAAATGAAGAAGCTAAGCCAAATGGAATCAAACGCCAAGTACCTTCCAAAGTCCACCAAGTAATGGCGGCAGTGATTAATAATGGCCCAATGGCTCGTGCGCCTTCTCCACCCAGCATGAAAATACTCATACCGCGCCCTGCATTGTCTCCCGAAAGTTCTTTGACCATCACAGGTGCGGGCGTGTGAAAGAAAGTAGAACTTAACCCTGCCACAAAAAGTAAAATACCCAACATCGCAAAATTCGGCGCCATACCCAGCAAGCTCATCACTATGGTCGTTAATGCTGGAGCGGCGATGATGAAAATGCGCATCGGTAGCCGATCGGAGACTACACCAACCAACGGATTCAGCAACGCAGGTGTCTTTTGAATTACGGAGAGTAGTCCAACCCCCGTATTACTTAGACCCATTTTAGATTTCAATAAGGGCAAAATAGGCACAAAAAAAGAGCCAAAAACATCATGCACCATATGTGCCAAGGAGATCAAGATGATTGACGTCCACTCAAATTTTTTCTTCTCCTTCATTTTTTGCTTTTGCTAGATGGGAACAACATCTTGACTTGTAGAATGTTGTCCTTTAATGAGATGATTTTTGTCTTCGGGCTGGTACGCATATCCTAAAGCACTAGTCCAAACCGTATATGATCCCCAAAAATATCGGATTTAATACCATTTAAATAGCTCACTCGTATCCCTATCGGAAAATTAAATACATCGCCAAATCGTAAAAGCCCAATATCCGTGATCAATTCGACTCCCGTAGAATAATACCCTAATTGCTCAAAATCATAGGAATAATCAAAAAAGAAATGACTGCGAAGGCGCTTGAAAAATAATAAAGAACTAACTGATCGGTCAGGATAGGCAAGGGGGAGCGCATATTCAATAGTGCTTAACATCCCCTTGTCGTGTCCCAAGATCGCACTATATCCACGTGGCGTCGTAAAGATGGAAACCCTTTTGGAGTCGCCAAATACTTGTGTATAGTTGAGTTTTAGTTGGAGACTATGCGTTGGGGTAAGCCCAGGTAGATATAGGTTGGCATTGGATTCTAATACTTGAAATTGCTCCTGGTTTGATAGTTGACGATGAGAAATATCTATACTGATGGCTTGCCCAAATCGAGTGGCTATTTGTTGACGGGAGCGATGTTGATAGTTTAGATAATTGATTTTGATGCCATACTGGTAACTATCCAGTAAAGGACTTTCAATATCAAAATTATAATTTGTTAGCCCACCACTCGCTTTAAAAGTAAGCAATCGGTAATAGGCATTTTTAGAAAATATCAAAGGGACGCTTATCGTGGCGAATGCCTTATTCCAGTTATAAGATAATACTTCGGAAGAGTCTGTTAGTTGGATTTTACCTGTACCAATATCATGCGAAATGCCAAGCTTCGGGAGATATTTATTGTAAACGATCTCCGATTGGATGCCGTATCCTTCATTACTTGCATTTGGTTTGATGTGTATGTCCGTAGTAGCGAGCAAATTAGTCGAATGAAGATTTAAACCATACCGATTACTGTTCACAATAGTAGGCATCCAGCTGTGAAATTTGATAAAATCCTTTTTTCGATTAAAGGATTTAGGTATGTATTTTTGGGAAGGAATTTTGTCCAAAATATTGCTTTCAAATTTCATCAAAGGCCATAATTCGGAATACCGCTCAATGGGTTCGGAGAGTGTTATTTTTTTCCAATTTTTGGGTTCAAAAGCCATTTTTTTTAGGTCTCTTCCGTTGATTTGCCTTTCGGAAAAAACAATCCATTGCTGGTCTCTGGAGACATCCACATGATTGGCGCTGACCTTAGAGTTTGTTACTTGGAATATTTCTTTAGTGCGGATATCCACGGCATAAATATTTCTAACTTCCTGAAAATCAGCAGTAAATAGCACATATTGACCACTTGGGACGGGATTGCTCATCAAGTTAGCGGTATAATCAATTATTGGACTCATACGCCCACTAGTGATATCAACCTGTACCAAAGCATTCTGATTATGGTGCTGTGCAATGGCTACAATCGTCTGTTGGCTCAACCATCTAGGAGAAGAGAGCAAGATGTTTTTCGGGTTAGGTATTTTTGATACAATAGCTCCTGTTTGCGCATCTATTATTTGTGCTTGATACTGCATCAACTCATCAGATTTAATGGCGATTATTTTTGAACCATCTGAATTAATATCTGGCGAGAATAATTTAGTTTTGTGAGTCAATTTGTGTTTTTTCTTAGTCTTAAAATCATAAATATAAATCACAGAAAAAGTTTTATTGGGCCAACGAATGTCCGATGTCGTTTCTGCCCAAACCAACTTTCCATTTTTATAATTACAATAGGAATCCTGGTAGCCAAGCGTGAAAAGTTTCTGGATTTTCGATCCTTTCTTTTGTGTGTAAAATTTGGAAACATCCGAAAAACTAGATTTGACAAATAATAATTCATCAGGACTAATGAATTTTGGGTACCCATAAAAAGTAGGATTTTGCGATGGGATAGGCTGGTTGATTGTTTGGGTTTTTATAGTCCAAGAATCTCTTGCTTTTTGGGCATCCCAATCCTGATAAAGTGAATCAATCATCCAATCATAAAATTGTGGGGAATTCATATTCGTACGTTTTTTTAGTCCCTGTGAGAAAGACCAAAATAAACCTTTGTATTTGACGGCATCTCCAGCGACCCCTTTCCACATATTATTCCCAAATCGCTTTCGACCATATAAGGACATCAAATAACCCGTTTTGTATCGGTCAGGTAAAAAAGACTTGTAGGAGTTGTTTCTAATTTTTTCGTAGCTATATTTTATTCCCGCTTCATGCATGGCGCGATATTGTGTCAAAAACCCTGCGGATCGTCCGCGCCCAGATTTTGACAAAAGCGTTTCCTGCATCACAGCATCCCCTTCCGTAAACCAAAAAGGAGTACTAAAAAAAGCCAGTCCAATCCAAGTCGATTCCCCAAAAAGTTTTTTGCCCAATTTAGTTAAGCCTTGGCGGCTATTGTGGAGTTGTAGGACATGGCGATATTCATGGATGGCTAACTCATCCATCCAGTCATTAGTACCTGCAAATCCCCGCTGGGGAGCTGTTGTAAAAAACTCTGACCGAAAAGGCGCAGCAGTTACAAAACCATTGGATTCTGTCAATTGATTTTGCAAAATGATGTCAATTGGCTTTTTGTAGGTCAATTCACCTATCGAAGTCCGATTGTTTTTGTTTAAGTAGTCGATGATGTCCGCTACTCTAGCGGCTTGTTTGTCTAGTCCTTTCGGAAAAATAATTCTAGCGGATTCGTTGGATATTTCTTGCCATTCTAAATTTGGGGGATTGCCGTTGTTGGCTTCTCCCAATTGAGCTGCCAGGTAGAAAGGAGAGCCAAGCGTAAGGAAAAGCAAAAGAGTCGAATAGAGTTGTTTGTATTTCATTGTATTTCGTATTTGTAGTGGCTCAATAAAAAGGGTTCACATTTTGCGAAAGCTAAAGTAACTTAAGTTTAACAATATTGGGATAGATTGGCTTCAAATATGCCATTTTCGTGCACAGGCAAAAGGTCGATTGCAAGAAATAGGCTATTTTCTGTAACAATGGTTCGGTCATTATTTTGGCAAAAAAGAAGCAACTACATCCATAAACATAGGCTTTTTTCTATTTAATGCAAGTTATGTTTTTGGCTGAGTTGCGTAAAATAGAAGTTAGTGCCTGAATCGAAGTTGGGAAAAATAAATAGGCGATCGACCTAAAACCCCTTCGGGGTTTCCCTGCTTAGCCCATAGTGAAGCTATG
>CAMZKG010000008.1 GCA_947311105.1 uncultured Saprospiraceae bacterium | reverse complement strand
TGACTCAACCAGCGAACGAAGTGAGCGACTCAACCAGAGAGCAAAGCGAACGACTCAACCAACGAGCAAAGCGAGCGACTCAACCAGCGAACGAAGTGAGCGTCGTTCCAGAAAAGGGTGGTAGAGCAACATCCTTTGTCCAATCCACTTTGTTGAACCAAATATCGCTGCGAACACCTACAAACCAATGCTCATGACTAGGCTGGAAATATCGTTTGTAACCTACGGAGAAGCCAGATCCACTACCTTTTTCGGTAAAATGTTTACCCAAATTGCGGTGGTCAAAAATATTGGCTCCTACTCGTAGATGGATTGCGTGCCTTTCGGCAAAATTCTTTTCTAGTCGGATGCCTGGCAAAATTCCTGTAGGGTATGCCTGAAATTCAAGTCCGATGTCTAAGCTTCCTTGACCAACAGCAAAAAAGGTGATTTGTAGGAAAAATACGATGGAGAAGATTTTTTGCATAACTGAAAATTAGGGGGCTATTTTTGAAAAGCGTTGAGTGGAAATGATTTGACCTTGGGCTACTAGTTGAATGAAATAGACGCCTGGCCGAAACTGGCTGAAGTCTATTTCTTTTGTTATTGGCTCGGTAAGCAGGCTATCAATGGGGGTGTCAATTGTTTGACCTAGTATATTAATGATTTTGACTTGTACATCCAATGATTGATCTAAATGAATTTGGATAGAAGCCGTATTGATGACTGGGTTGGGATACAAAATTAGCTCAATATCACGACTGAGCACATGGTGTTCGCTGGAATAACAGTTGTTATTGTATGCGCGTCTTGCATTTAGGTGAATTACCTTGTCTAGATTAGCTTTGGTGACCGGGTAAATATCTTTTGAGACAAAGGAATGGTCAGGAGCAATCAACACAATGGTTGGGAAGGCCGTAACGCCATAAGCCGTGACGATATCATCTGCATGACCATTGATGCCACTTGCTGTTGGAATAAATCCTTTATATTTATCTAGATAGGCGCACACTTGCGCATCTGAATTACCCCGATTTAAGGCAATAAAAACGACATCTTTCTGGTTGCAGCCATACTGCTTATAGGCTTGGATGATATTGGGGTTTGCGATATTACATGCCTGGCAGGTGGTAAAGAAGAAATCAATCAGGACATATTTATCATCATCTAAGTAGTCAAATAGGGTGTGTTGTTGACCATGAGTATCCGCCACAGAAAAATTGATGGCTTTATTGATTTTTACTTGTGCCTGCGCTTGTTGACTGAGTAGGCTAGTCAATATGGCTTGCACCAAAATAAAAAACAAAAATCGAAAAGTTGTTTTCATTGAATTCCAGTATTTTGGTAAAAACTCCGACGTAACTTGCCACGCCTCCAGCGGCTTCCTTGATAAAAGCAAAATTTGAAGTTACATCACAGAATTTATATCTCTCCAAAAGTCTTCAAATTTCACTTTTCTCGGTGTCAGCAGCTTCCAACGTGACCTGCTACGCCTCCGTTTTTGGGTTCACTACGAAAAGGGGGGCATTTACAACAGCTAAGAAATTCACCAAGAACGTCAGTGTCAAAGGAATACCTAAAACAAAGATAATCATTTTTTTCATATTGGACAGCCGAACGGCAGTCGGCTCGCCAGGCTACAATCTCTCAACTTCCCACTAAAATCCCCGATAAAAACAAAAAAAAAACCTACCTTCGCCCATTATTTGATATGAAGAAAGGACTAAAAGAAATCAAAAGACCAGTCGAAGCTGAATTGCGCGAGTTTGAAGTGCGATTTAAGGAAGATATGAGCAGCAAAACCCCTTTGCTGGATAAGATTACGTATTACATAGTCCAAAGAAAGGGCAAGCAAGTCAGGCCTATATTGGTTTTCCTTTCGGCAAAAATATCTGGCACCATCAATGACTCTACCTACCGCGCTGCTTCTTTTATAGAATTGCTGCATACTGCTACATTAGTGCATGACGATGTGGTAGATGATGCGGATGAGCGCAGGGGGTATTTTTCGGTCAATGCCATTTGGAAAAACAAAATAGCCGTTTTGGTAGGAGATTATTTTTTGTCCAAAGGTTTATTATTGGCTGTTGATAATCGAGAATTTGAGTTATTGCAGATTATTTCGACGGCGGTTAGGGATATGAGTGAAGGAGAGCTGTTGCAGATAGAGAAGGCTAGGAAGCTAGACATTGACGAGTCTATTTATTATGAAATCATCAGGATGAAGACTGCTTCATTGATTGCTGCGGCATGTGCTGCGGGAGCTGCTTCCGTAACGGATACCCCCGAGACGACCGACAAAATGCGTTCTTTTGGAGAAAAAATTGGCTTAGCTTTTCAGATTAAGGATGATTTATTTGATTATGGGGATGCGGATGTAGGCAAACCAAGGGGCATTGATATCAAAGAAAAGAAAATGACTTTGCCCTTAATTTTTGCGCTCAATCAATCGACTAGAAGCGAAAAACGCAACATCATCAATATCATCAAGAATCATAGCGAAAACAAAAAAAAGGTACAAGAAGTCATTCGTTTTGTCAAAGATAAGGGGGGGTTAGACTATGCCAGAGAAAAGATGAACGAATTTAAGCAAGAAGCGTTAAATATTCTTCATTCTTTTCCAGAGTCTGACGCAAGAAGGTCTTTAGAAAAACTGGTCTTTTATATCACCGAGCGAGCCAAATAACCATGAAAATAAACATCCGCCAATTTTCCCAAGACGAATTAAAACAAGCGCTCAAGGACCATGGTCAGCAGGCTTTTAGAGCCAAGCAAATTTATCAATGGCTTTGGCAGCATGGGGTAGGCTCTTTTGAAGAGATGACCAATTTGTCGAAAGACCTACGCAAGTGGTTAGAAGAAAACTTCCTTATTCTACAAATCGTCCAAGATACGGCACAGTACAGCACTGACGGCACGATTAAGGTGAGATTTAAGCTATTTGATGGGCATTTGGTCGAATCTGTTTTGATTCCTGTGCCCAAAGACAACCGTTACACGCTTTGTGTTTCGACGCAAGTCGGCTGTAGTCTTTCCTGTGCTTTTTGTGCCACAGGTAAGATGAAAATGGAACGTAACCTTACGCCAGGGGAGATTATTGACCAATTGGTCTTAGTCAACAAAATTTGTGAAGAAAAATATCAACACGAAATCACCAATATCGTCTATATGGGGATGGGTGAGCCACTACTCAACTACAAAAACGTCATCAAAAGTATCGAAATCATCTCCGCCGAAAATGGACACAATATGTCCCCACGTCGGCTGACCATATCTACTGCAGGTATCGCCAAGATGATTAAGCGGCTGGCGGATGATAGTCCGAGAGTTAATTTGGCTTTGTCATTGCATGCGGCAGATGACTTTAAGCGTAGCCAAATTATGCCAATTAATGAGAAAAATAATTTGGATGTGTTGATGGACGCTTTGGATTACTACTCGAAGGTCGGCAAAGGAAATATCACCTTTGAATATATCATGCTTAATCACTTAAATGATACCATTGAAGATGCCAATAATTTAGCGGCTCTGTGTCGGAGTTTTAGGGTGAAAGTCAATATTATTGAGTACAATCCAATCGGTGATGGACTATTTGCGAAAGTGGATACCGAAAAAGTTGACCGATTTGCATCACATTTGACCCAAAAAGGCGTTTTAGTTACGGTTCGGCGTAGCCGTGGGGGCGATATTGATGCCGCTTGCGGGCAATTGGCGAATAAATCTTAGCTTGCGCAAAAAAATGAATTAGAAGTGATAAAAAACATCAGTATAGAATCTCCGGCCTTTTTGGCAGTCTTGTTGGTTCTGCCTTTGTTGTGGTTTTTGGTGAGAGAATATAAAAGCTACCGCAAAAAAGGAGTGAAAGCTTTTGGTGGAATGATGCAGATAGAAGGGCAGGGCGGTATGCTTCCAAAGACTTATTGGGCGTTTTTAGTAGGCGTTTTTTTATTGGCGATTGCTGCCACCAATCCTAGATTACAGGGCAAACCGATTACGATAACCAGAAAAGGTGGAGATGTTATTTTTGCGCTAGATGTCTCAAAAAGTATGTTGGCACAAGATGTCAAGCCAAGCCGTTTGGAACGGGCAAAGTTATTATGTTTGAATTTGTTGCAAGACTTTGATAATCAGCGCGTTGCGGTGGTTGTTTTTGCTGGAAATGCCTATGTAACGATGCCTTTTTCGACCAATTATTCTTCTGTAGCCAATTTTATTGATGAAGCAAATCCGGGACAAGTAAGTGCGCAGGGAAGTGATTATAGAGAGTTGGTAGAGACCTTGATTGAGTTTTTTGGAGTCGATAAATCGGCTGAAAAGGGAGTCGTCGTTTTGTCGGATGGTGAAAATCACAGCGAGTTAAAGTCGTCGGATGTCAAAAAGGCAAATGAAGCAGGATTAGTATTTTTTACGGTAGGAGTGGGTAAGACCAAAGGCGTGCCAATACCTGATGGAAGGGGGTACTTGCAAGATCGAAGCGGCAAAAAAGTTATCACTAAGCTACACAAAAAATCCTTAAAAAAATTGGCTGGAAAACACGGAAAGTACTATTCCTTATCGCAAGCGGACGACCTTTTGAGAGATATACGTCGATTGCGAGAAAGCAATTTTTCGGACTTGAAGTCCTATGAATACCATAGCCTATTTCAGTGGTTTCTTTTGCCTGCTATAGTCTTTTTGCTACTCCCTTTTTGGAAGCCAAAAGGAGCCGCAAAGTCTTGGGCAAAGCTATCCATCATTATTTTGATACTGACTACCTTGGGTGGGGAAGGATTGGCGCAGGATAGCCACCAAAAATTGTTAAAGGGGGATAGCGCTTTCAAAAAACAGAAATATGAAGATGCCGCCAAATGGTACGGAGAAGTCGCTGAGCAAGCACCCGAAAATACCCAAGCACTCTATAATTCGGGCGTGGCTGAAGCCGAAGCAAATAAAAAAAAGGAAGCATTGGAATTTTTTGCGAAAGCAGCAGAAGTCGCTGATAATCAACAGGATAAGGCTTCCGCTTTGTATAATGCCGGTACGTTACTCCTTTCGGAAAAAGATCAATTGGATACCAGTATTGAGCTGCTCAAAGATGCGCTACGCAATAGCCCGAAGGATCTAGATATTCGTAAAAATTTGGCGAAAGCCATTCAATTAAAAAGACAACAACAAAAGCAAAAACAAAAGCAGAACGAGCAAAATAATCAACAAAAACAAAAGCAGAATAACCAGGATAATCAACAAAAACAACAAAATAACGATAAGCAGCAAAAAGAGAATCAACAACAAAACCAACAACAAAACCAACAAGACCAAAATAAACAAAAGCAAGACCCACAAGACCAAAATAAACAAAAGCAGCAGCAAAATAAACAAGATAACCAAAATCAACCACAAAATAAAGACCCACAAAGCAAGAAGCAACAACAAAATAAAGACCCAAAAAGATTTGACGATAATCATCAAAAAAACGATGGTCAAAAACCAATAAGCATCAAAAAACAAAAAGCGCTGCAAAAGCTAAAAATGATCGATGCTCGGGAGCGGAGTGTGCGTAAAAAAATGCAAAAATTGAAAGGAAAAAATGCCAAACACTCAGGCAAAAACTGGTAAAAACAAATGTTTTTTGGAAAAACCATAATTTTTACTTGCTTTTTCGCTGTTATTTACGTCTATTAGATTAAGTCTTGAAGGGAGATCTTGTATTTTTAGTGATTTTCGCCTGATTTGTTATTTTTTCGCTAAATTCAAATTAATTTATGTAACTATCGTTTCCTTTCTACGTCTTTTGACTGTATTCTTTAATCTAACCTAGAATAAATGAAATTTCCGCATCCCATTCCAGTACTCGAAATCGCTAAGCGTATCGGCGCAGATGTTGTTGGCTCATCCAAGCAGAAAGCGTTTGGCATTAATGAAATTCACAAAGTCAAGCCTGGAGATATTACTTTTTCGGATGTGGAGAAGTATTTCGAAAAGTCGCTTAACTCTGATGCCAGCATCATTATACTCAACAAAGTGGTGCCTTGCCCTGAAGGAAAAACCATCTTAATTGTGGACAACCCTTTTCAGGCTTACGATGCTTTGGTGCGGGAGTTTAGACCTTTTAGACCTTTGACGGCGGTGGTAGCAGACGATGCCAAGATAGGCGACAATACCGTTATCGAGCCGAATGTCATTATAGGGCATCACGTCCAAATCGGGGACAATTGCTATATTCAAGCAGGAGTCATTATTCAGGATTATACCACCATCGGAAATAATGTAACCATACAATCAGGTACTGTGATTGGCTCGGATGCCTTTTATTTTAAGAAAACCACAGAAGGCTATACCAAATGGCGCTCTGGCGGGCGAGTGGTTATTCAGGATAATGTCGAAATCGCTGCCAATTGTACCATCAATAAAGGAGTTTCTGGGGATACCGTCATCGGTGAAGGCTCAAAATTAGACTGCATGGTGCACATCGGTCACGGTGTCGTTGTCGGACGCAATTGTCTGTTTGCGGCCCAAGTGGGTATTGGTGGCAAGACGATTCTTGGTGATGGTGTGGTTTTATTTGGACAGGTTGGGCTTGCGCAAAACCTAAACATAGGCAAAGGTGCCATTATCTTGGCCAAGTCTGGCGTAAAATCCGATTTGGAAGGCGGCAAAATTTATTTTGGATATCCCGCAAAAGAAGCGAAGACTACTTTCCGTGAATTAGCAGCTCTCAAACAATTACCCGAATTTATCCGCGCAGGTCTGAAATTGCAGGAGTAATTTTTTTCGTATCTTGTCCTTTGGCTTTTCGCCATTAGAAACGAAAAACCAAAAAATTGTCAAGGTTATTTGTTAGTTGGTTATTATTTTGTTTAGGTTGGAGCATTCCATCCAAGGGACAAATCTTTGCCGACCAGCTTTTTTATCATACGGATCAAATTGAAATCCCTTTTGAATTGGTCAATGGTTTTATCGTGTTGGATGTCGCCTATGGTGCCCAAAGGCTTCCTCTAAAATTTATTTTTGATACAGGCGCAGAGTACTCGGTTTTGACCTATAAAGAATATGCAGTGATGAGTGGTGCTAAGATAGGGCGTCAGGTCATTATTTTGGGTGCCGACTTGTCCACCAAAATTAGGGCTGATGTCATCCATGGCAACCAGCTAGATATCGCCAATCGCCTAAATATCACTAATGTGGATATGATTTTATTGGGTGAAGACTACTTGAATATTGGGCAATACGTCGGCTTTCCTATCCACGGAATTATTGGTGCCAACATATTTTCTAGATTCCTCCTAGAAATCAACTACAAAAAAGGCTTAATTATCTTTCACCATCCACAGAACAATAGTGTGCGATACAAAGGTTATAAGGAGATAGAAGTGGACTTTATTTCGCGCAAGCCTTATATCCAAATGCTTGTCGAAATGCCTGACGGTCAGACCTTTACAGGAAAATATCTCGTTGATTGTGGCGCCGATTTGTCATTACTAATGGTTTTGGGAAGCCATAAACAACTGGAAGTGCCCAAAAACACCTTAGTGGCTCATATTGCCGCTGGATTGGGCGGTAGCTTAAAAGGCTATATGGGGCGAGTTAATCGTATCGAATTAGCTTCTTTACAACTAACTGCTCCAATAATTCATTATCAAGAGATGCCCGACTCTTTGCGTTTGGATGCTTCCGCAAAAAATGGAATTGTGGGTAATCGAATTCTCTCCATGTATAATGTACTCATTGACTATCCCAATCGACAATTGTTTTTAAAACCTTACCGAAAAAAAATCAGACGAATGAAGGTGGACAAGTCGGGTATGTCCGTCATCGCTTCGGGCCCTTTCCTAAAACAGCTTTCAATTGCCCATGTACTAGCCGGGACTCCAGCCGCCAAAGCAGGGCTACTCCCAGGAGATATTATTTTGAAAGTCAATGGCTTCCCTTCGGTGTTTTGGGATGTCTCCACCCTGAATAAAAAATTGATGAAAAAAGAAGGTAGAAAAATTAAATTGGTCATTTTGAGAGATGAGCAAAGACTTAAATTTTCTTTTAGGCTCAAAAAATACATTTAACTTGACAAGCCACCCTTTTATCGGTTATCTTTGGAAGTAACTATTTAGGCACCCGCAGATTTTTGCCATAAAATGTCTATTTTCTGCCTAAAAATAGGAGCACCGAAACAGTTACCTTTGAAAAAAGATAGAAGAGACACGAATTACATTATGTCGTGATTAGTGTAATTAACGAAAATTAGAGCCCCAAAAAGAACTAGGATGCAAAAAGAGACAGAATTGCCCATAGATTTAACCCGCGACATCAAAAAACGGCTCAAGACACTCAGTGGGCAAATCAATGGAATCATCAAAATGCTTGATGAAGGAAAAGACCCTGAACAAATCAATATCCAATTCAAATCTATTGATAAAGGTATTCAAAAAGCACATTTTTTGTTGTTGGATGAAGTATATCGCAAAGCTTTAGCCATTGGTATTGTCAATGCTGCCAATGCTTGTCCAGGTAATTGTGGCAATGAAGAAAAAATCGCCTTCTTACAGTTAGAGTTTCCCAAAATAGAACTAGACGATATTACCCAAAAATTGAAGGAAATTCAGGCTATCGAACAGCGTATGAAAGAGTAGGGTGAACCTTGTAGTCCACAGGAAAAACAATGGCAAAAATCTGTCGTTACAATAAAATTAACTTGCGTACCCCCCCAGTCGCACCTGTATATTTGATTTTTATCATTAAATTCAAGCAAAGAAAATGAAGAAAATTGAGATTTTTACTGCTGGCTGTCCTTTTTGTGAGCCGGCGGTTGCGATGGTCAAAGAAATGGCCAATCCAGAAGACCAAATCATTACCTATAATTTGGCAAAGCCTTGCGAAGCCAAATCGTGTATCGCAACAGCCGAAAAATATGGCGTAGAGAGATTGCCAGCTATTGCCGTAGATGGACAATTGATTGGGTGTTGTAAAAATATCGGTATCTCCAAACAAGACCTTGTGAATGCGGGTATTGGGGCTTAACCAAAACTTAAAACTAAAGTCACATGGCATCTATCCATGTGACTTTACAATAACAGCTTATGAAAACAGTAATCTTAGTCTTGTTCCTTGCCATAGGCTTTGCCGCTTGTTCGTCATCTCCTACCACCCAACAAATTGTCATTAAAAGGTCGAATCTCGCCGAAAAGTGTATTGGAGTCGAAGGCATGACCTGCGTAGGCTGTGAAGTCACTTTAGAAGATCAAGTGTCCAAAATAAAAGGAGTGGTTAGTGTCAAGGCATCGGCATCAGATGATGAAGCCACCATACTGTATGATTCGACGCAGGCGGACTTTTTGACCATTACAACAGCCATCAAAGAAGCTGGATATAAGACTACTTCTTTGAAAAACAAATAGTTATGGCAATATTTTTTAATTTTGGGCAGCAGGTTGATGGCTACAAAAACAAGGTTATTAATGAGCGAGAAGCGAGAGCGAGTGCTGGCATCATGTTTTTATTGGGGCTTTTGAGTGTTTTTGCTGTTTTTCAATTGCGGACACTTTTTTGGGCAGAATTATTTTCCATTACTTTTATTATTGAATTTTTTATTAGGGTCATCGTGAATCCCCAATATGCTCCATATATGATGTTATTAACCTGACGGATATTAATCGTAATTTTTTCATGCGGCATATTGAATGTCAATATGTTTAAAATATTTCTTACATCTTTTGGGATTTTTCTGCAACATTTCCATGTAAGACTTAACATTATTTTTTAATTGGTCCTTGGTTTTAGGAGCTGGTCGTTCAGACATTCCATACTTTAAGTCGCAGTTGAGATATTCGTCAGGGTTCTTTTCTGGCGAGTACGATGGTAAGTAAAAAATAGCTATCCTTTCTTTATTCTCTTTCACCCATTTCTTTACTAGTTTACTATGATGAACACGTAGGTTGTCTAGTATTAAATATACTTTTTTCCTCTTTCTTTTTATTAATTGTTCAAGGAACTCAATTAGACGTTCAGCATTCATACTACCTGTATAAATCATGAATGACACTTTGCCTTGATTAGTTACCGTGGAAATCATATTTACAGTAAATCTTTTTGACATACTTTTCTTCACGGGCGTTTTTCCCTTAGGCGCATAGCTTCTTCCATGTTGATTGCTATTCCGTACTCCTGTCTCATCACCCCAGTGTATAACAGCTCCTTCTTCTTTAGCTTTTTGCTTGATCGATGGATACTCTTCATCCAACCACTTTTGCACCGCTTTGGGGTTTTGTTCATATGCTTTTTTCTTCGGCTTTTGAGGCGTGAATCCCCACGAACGCAAGTAATCTCCCATTGTGTTTATGGCCATTTTAATCCCAAATTCTCGTTCGACTAATTCCTTTACAGCCTTCCGTGTCCACAAAGCATAGGCAAGTTTTAATTGATCAGGCATAACATCAACAATCATCTTTTGGATAGCCTTTTCTTGCTTTGGGCTAAGCAATTTTCTGTCCGACGATTTTACCCCCCTTACTGTATCTTTAAGACCTGCAAAACCTTGAGATTTATAGCCTTGTATCCATGCACTAACTGTTGCTTGGCGCACACCAAAAGCTTGAGCTATCTCAATCTGTTTCTTATCATCCTTCCACATAGATATAGCACGTTTTCTGAATTGATAACGCTCTTTACTTGTTAATTTTCTAAAGTCCATTTTTTCCATGATGCAAAGATACTATTAATAATTATCAATACGGTATATATTCGTCAGGTTAATAACTTTGTCCAAAAGTTGTCCGAAGGATTGGGGACACATCAGTACAACGGATCTAACCAATTACATTTTTTATTTTACGAATGTATTGGTACTATCTGGTTTCGGGGAGAAAGCTTTGAAGTGGTAAATACTATTCACTTCGACGACATCAACCTTTTTTCCCTTTTTTATTTTATACTCTTCAGTGATGTGGAATGTAGTATCATTTAATATCTTCCCCTCTTTTATCGCTGTTGGAGCTCCTCCCCCTGAGCTCGGATACCATCTATCAAATTTAATAATATTCGTATCTATTTGAAATACCCCCCAGTTTGTTATACTTTGTTGTGCATCTCTTGCATACTCCCCTGAACGATACATTTCAAGTAATACATCATCCTCACCAATCAAAACAGTACCATAAAGCAATATCCCATTTCGATAAAGAAAGTATACTTCTTTCCCTTTTTCTCCACTTCCGATGACAATATCTTCATAATAATACCCGTCAAGTTTCAATTCACTCCCTTCATAGTCTTCTCTTTCAAGAGTTAATTCATCATCCTTTAAAAGAGTCACCCTGCAAGAAACTAACAAGGTCAGAAATCCCAAAATTAAAACAAACAATTTCATAATATTTTATTTTTTTTGTTACCATAATCCGTTTCCATATCCACTGGAC
>CAMZKG010000007.1 GCA_947311105.1 uncultured Saprospiraceae bacterium | reverse complement strand
TGCTACAAGCTTGTACTTCTTGCGACCCAAATGGAGCCGCAAAGTGTAAGAAAGAATACACCTTTGAACTATCGTTTACCCTTAGTCCTGCCTTGGATACATTTAGGCTTCAGGATACAATTTGGATTGAGTCAATAATTGAACCAAAATTGTTAGATTTAACTTCTGGTGATTCAATTTTTATTGATACTTTTGATTTTAGAGTTAATTCTAATATTATTAAGTTTATACCAAATGTTGGTTGGGAAACAGCAGAACATCAGTTTTACTATGTTGATAAGGCAGGACAATTTAAGATTTTTAACTATAGTTTTGGTTCTGAAGCTCTACTTTTATATGCTCATGAGTCTAACAAGCAAAAAATTCGTTTTGGGATGATTCCAAAGGAAGTAGGGGTCTTTGATATCAGTTTTTATCTTTTAAGTGATAATTTACGGGATGTTAATTTTCCAGAGGATTGCCATGTTGATATTGTTGACGTAACTAGGCGAATGAACACTGGTGTTGATAATAACTTCTATTTAGTAAAGGATTTCTATTCGAAGTTTTTCCCAGATATTCCTTTTGATGAAGAAGACTTTAACCTTACAGGGGGGTATGCTTTTGTTGTAATTGAATAGAATGAAACTTTCGCTAACAAGCGATGATGGCAGCAGACTCACCTGCCGCAGGCGCAACACAGGTGAGTCCGCTGCATATCGCAGACCGTTATCGGCAAAAAAACAAATAAAACCTGATAGCTTAAAACATTAATTTCAATTTTTAATCAATTTTATAAACTTCAAAGTCATGAAAAAAATTAGACTTTCCATTTTGCTTGCGGCATTTGTCGTCTTTTTAAGCAATGCGCAAACTAACTTCCAAAAACTAAAGGGTGCCATTGAAAGTGCTCCAGCCGTTGTTGAAGGAAAAATCATCAGACAATCAAGTTTTCAAGATGAAAAAACGGGCAATATTTTCACTAAAAACTATTTATGGCCAACAACTCTATTTAAAGGTATAGCCGATAGAGATACGGTCATATTTTTAACTCGTGGCGGAAGAGTTGGTGATATTATTTCAACCGTTTCGCACACTGTACAGGTGTCTCAAAATCAGGGAGGTATTTTCCTACTCCATCCATCAAGAGCCATCTCAAATCACTTTGAAATATCCAGTTATATTGAACGTTTGACTTACGATAGAGAGTATGAAGCCTATTTTGAAGGTGGACATGAAAAATATCCAAGCTGGAGATTTATGCGAGAAGAAGTTGGACGTATTTGTGGAAATGATGTGACTGTTGAACGCATCTCATCATCGGAGTTGTTGCTCTTGGATATACCCGAATTTTGTGTAAAACTTGCTAATCCCGTTTTAGATGCCATCAACAAAAAAGTAACTTTTGACGTGAAAGCAAAGAGTAATATTGCAGGTTTGGAATTTGCGAGAGCGGATATTCCTTTGAAGTACCCACAAGAGCTTTTGGGTAGCAATATCGTACAAAATGGCAAAGTTGAAGCCGTAAAAGCGGAGTCCACCAATACATCATTTTACGACTTGAATATCCATGATATTGTAGATGATAAATTTATGTTGACGTTATCGTCTAGTTGTAATGGCGGGGAATCTGGCTTTGTGTTGGGGACTGAATTTGAGAAAATCGCCAAAGTGACGGTAGAAGTCCAAGAATATGGAGATTTAGGTACTATCAACGCAGAAAGTTTTGATGTAGATGGTTTTGCTAAATATTTTTTGGATGGAGTTTGTCAGGAATTTGTGGAGAAGTGTGTGGTTGGGCAGGTGCCTTTGGAAGGGTGCGAAATTACTTCTATAGAAACTGGACCATTTGCTGGTGGAATTGGGCAATATATTACTTTTCATGGAACCAATTTTGGTGATGGTATTAAGGGAGAAGTGATCGTTCCTAATGCAGATAATGCAGGATTAACGGGGGTGCTTATAGAGGGGATTGATTATTGGAACAACCAAACCTTTTTTAGTAATTGGTCGGATACCGAAGTTACTATGAATATTGCAAGCAAAATTGACGGAGTCTCTACTGGTCCTTTTGGGAGTGGTTCTTGGACTATTGATCCAGATTTTACATCTCAAACTACATCATTACCTTGCTATGTCGATGTTGAGATTGACTACAATCTTAAGGTTGCACAGGTTGTTAGTTCTAAAAAGCTAAAAATGGTTGGTTTGGCAAAACTTCCCACCGAAAGTCCTGAAGGGAATATTGAATGGTATATTCAAGATGGAATTAATTCTGACCAATCTTTGACGAACAAAGGGATAACATTTGAAAAGGTCTTCGCAGTTGCTGACAAGGCCTTTTGTGATTGGGAAAGCCAAACAGGAGTTCACTTTAAGTATAAAGGAATCACATCCGCACGGGGCAATAAGAGTGATACAAAATTTGTTTTATACTTCACAAACTTAATTAATCCAAACTATGCGATGGAGACAACTCGAACTGTTAGCTTAACTCCATGTGGAGACACCCAGCTTTATTTTGCGACTAGATTAACCGATGCTGATATCGCTATTGATACAACGCCAAATTGGTATATTGATACAGGAAGTGATATCTCGCCAGGTCAAACTGATTTTTATAGTGTACTTTTGCATGAAATTGGACATATTCTTGAGTTAAACCATGTGATGGATATAGACCCAAACACCACCGTTGATGACCCTAGTATAATGTATTTTAAGACTTCTAAAGGAATGTCAAAGCGGACAATTGACTCAAAAAGTATTGATGCAGTTGAGTTATTACGAGATAGGACAATTGATGCGCAATTACTTGGACAATGCTTTTATGGATATAAATTTAACACTCTACCTCCTTCTTGTCCATCAACAGTAAAAACAATTGATTATGAAGTTAAGTCTGATATTGACATTCCAAGTTTAGTAAAAGCTGGAGATATTATAAATGTCGATCTTCTAAATATTCCTGTCTCTCCCAAAATATATTTTTACTTGTTTAATTCCTATGGGATTCTTCTCAATAAGAACACAATTGGAAAATTCGATTCCTATTATTTGCCTTCAGGTGTTTATTATATAAAGGTTGTAATAGGGAGAGAGTCATTTGTAAAGCAGGTTATAATAATTGACTAAGTTAAAATAAAGAAATATGAAATTTTTTATTATTTGCTTAACATGGTTTTTTATGTTGGGGTGTGTAACTTCAAAAAAGGATGTTAAGACACAACCACGAATAACAGTTATTCCGCAAGATGATGATTTACAATTACCCGATGAACTATATTTAGAAAACAGGCTTCATGGATGCGATAGTGCACTTCTCTATATGGAGCATTTCGTTACCCCTGGTATTCTTTCTGTTTCTGTTTTACCAGAACTAAAAGCTGAGCCTCTTATAGCTTTTGAAAATTCAAATTTATGTACCCGTCCATATTCTTCTAGCTCATATTTTCGATTTTATATTGCGCCTGAATGTTTTCTAAACTTAGATGCACAAAAGGTATATGATACCTTTGTCCTTCCTGAATTTCATCAAAGACTTAAAGATATTGAACGGGAAGCTGGAAAGCAAGGTTTTGCCATTGGGATAAGTTCTATTGGCTCCTTCGGTTTCCGAATATTAGAAGGCAAAGTAATAGTTGCAGATGAGCGCCCTATTATTGACAATCCTTAATCCTTAAAGCCGATAACAAAATGTATGACGGAATGCCAGCCAAAAAAAGGCTGGCACTCCGCATACAATTGCCGTTCTCTGCAAGCAAAAAGGCAAAAGTGCCATTGTTTATGCTTTTATTCAATAAAAAATGTTAACAGTATGA
>CAMZKG010000006.1 GCA_947311105.1 uncultured Saprospiraceae bacterium | reverse complement strand
CTATTTTACGCAATTCAGCCAAAGACATAACTTGCAATAAATAGAAAAAAGCCAGTGTTTATAGGGCTTTTTACTACTTTTTTGCCAAAATAATGACCGAACCATTCTATAAGAAATATCAATTTTCTAAAAAAAAATCTATTCCTATCTAGTTTTTCAGACAATCAAACGTATTATAACTACCTTGTGCTCTATATTCAAAACTCACAATACTACGATTATGAAATATGCTGCGATTACATTATTCCTACTTCTTGCCGCCCCCAATTTCGCCCAAATAATAGACACAACATGGGTTTTTGGAGTCACGATTGATGATCCTTGGACAAATACAGACGGCATTGTAGATGCTTTCGCAAATCACTGCCAAAAACCGACCGCTAGAATTGTTTTTGACGAAAATGTCGCCCCTACAGAATATACCGATGTCATCAATCAACTTGCGCCACATTGCTTTATCATGGGCGAAATATTAGACAGCTACTACGTGTCTAACTACTCCGTCAGCAACTATCTCGATCGGACAACCATGTACTTAAATGAATTTGAAGATAGCGTTGATATTTGGGAAGTCGGCAATGAAGTCAATGGGGATTGGCTCGGCACAGATGTCGTCCAAAAAATACAAGGTGCGTTTAATCAAGTTAAATATCGACAAAAGAAAGCCGCACTTACACTCTATTACAATCGAGATTGCTATTATGACCATCCCGAAAACGAAATGTTTACTTGGGTGAATGACAATCTCCCGGAGTCGATGAAATCAGGGCTAGACTATGTATTGGTCAGCTATTATGAAGATGATTGCGAAGGTGTCCAGCTCTCTGAAGCGGAATGGCAAGATGTTTTTGACAGCCTTCATGTCATTTTCCCTAACTCTAAATTAGGAATAGGCGAATGCGGCACCACTAACGCAGCCAATAAAGCAGAATACATCCAACGATATTACAATATGAATATCACCACTCCTAATTATATCGGGGGATATTTTTGGTGGTATTACAAAGACGATTGTGTGCCTAAATCGAATAGCTTGTGGACGACCATTAATGATATTAGCTGCGAACATGTGACCACGACCGAGTCCATAAAATCAACGCCAGTGATGATTACTCCTAATCCTGCTCACGATATTATTTTTATCAAAAATATTGGTGGCAATCCTATTCGTGTCCAAATTACTAATGTCTCTGGAAAAATCGTAATCGACTCCAAAACAACTACCAACTCACTGAATATCAACAAACTAACACCAGGATTATATTTCTTGTCAATAACATCCAATGGTATTTATCACCAAAAACTTGTCGTTGAGTAACCACATGCCTAAACGGGTTTATTCCGTTGAGCAATAGTGCGCTTAAACGCCTGTCCTACTCACCCTATTTGCGCATCCAAACGTCCCGTTGTGGAAACGGAATAACAATATCCTTTTCCCGAAAGGCCTTATCAATATCAAAACGCAAATCACTTTTTATGTCTTCAATAGAATGAAAATGTTTTGCCCAAAACAGCACCTTAAAGTCTAAGCTGGAGTCCCCAAAATTTTCTAATCGAATCCTAGGCGCAGGATTTTCCATTACCTTTGGATGTGCTTTTACTACTGTTTCGAGTACTTTTTTGACTAGTGCAGTATCAGAACCATAAGCCACCCCTATATCAATGCTAAATCTAGTTTTGGCATCTATGTGACTCCAATTAATTACTTTATCTGTCACCAGCATTGAATTAGGCACAATCACCGAAATATCATCCCGTCCTTTTACGACAGAAGTCCTTAATCCAATCTGAATCACACGTCCGACATATGTTTCCATCTCGACCCAATCACCTACTTCTACCGAGCGTTCAAACAACAATAATATTCCGGAGAAAACATCATTAAAAGTCTGCTGCAGCCCTAACCCAACCCCGACCAACAAGGCAGCTGCACCACCCCAGATGAGTGTCAAATTCAGCCCCAATGCACTCAAAGCAAACAAAAAAGCCAAGGTATAGATAAAGTAACTTAACAGTCGATTAATGGCATATCGATTGCCTTCATCTAATTTTTTGGATGTACTCCGCCCATAAAAACCCGCCAAAACAATCTCCGTCAATACCCAGCCCAATATCCGTGCCCCTATCAACACGATGACCGCCATCAAAACCCCCGAAACCTTTATCTCTGTGTCCTTAAAATCCCAAATCACGAAATCTAAGTGAAATAAATCCAACAAAGACAAACTCGCAAACAGAATGATCAATATTCGCGCAAGCCGTATCGTGCCATTCACCGCTTCCTTGGTCAGATGCATCGCTCTCGGCCCCTGATCCTTGTCCATTCGATTATGAAAACTATAACTAATACTCTCCACTGCTAGACGAATCAGCAAAGAAGCCACCTGAATAATCAACAGTGCCTTCAAAATAGTCGAAAAACGAAAATCAAAAAAATCAAAGCGGTAAATCGAAAAATCGAGCTGGAATGCCAAAAAAGAGACCGTCAGCCAGACCAAAAACAATAATAAAACAAAAACTCTATGTAGTTCTTTCCTTTCGCGAACATCTAGATTGCGGCTATCGTGGTACCAAGGCAATAAATATTTACGCACAAAGTGGTAAAAACCCACTAGCACCACCCCCGAGATTAGGCTCAACAAGACATAACTCAACAAGATGTCATTGCCGGCAATGGAAAATAGATATATGTCGAATCGGTCAATTAAGTTCATTCCTTGTTTTTAGGTGGTCATCGCTCCAAAAGGCAATAATTATTTCTTTTAGGCTGTTAACAATGAAAGTTCTTAGCTTAAAAATCAATAGTTTAGACGTTATAGCATGGTTTTTGTTTATAATCTAGGCTAAGAAGTGCAATTTTTCACTGATTATCTACCATCTATATGAAACGAATTATTTACATATTCATTTTCACCGCTTTAACTTTTTCTGTTTTCGGGCAGTCTCGTAAGGCGCTCAACCTATATAAAGAGAAGCGTTTTGCGCAAGCCATCCCCTATCTAGAAAAAATGGTCAAAAAAGACCCTTCTACAAAATGGAAGTCCAAGCTCGCCGAAAGCTATCGCAGAACCAACCAATTACAAAAAGCGGAAGTGCTTTACAGCCAAATAGTCCAACGCAAACATTTTAGCAATAGGATAATGATGCGCTATGGTGAAGTACTCATGGGATTAGGTCGATATGAAGAAGCGAAAACTTGGTTTCTCAAATACGCCGAAAAATATCCTAAAGACAACACTGCACTACTTAAAGCAGAAGCTTGCGATTATGTAAAAACCATAAAACCTTATTTTTCTAAAGTAGATTTTTTCAAAGTTCCTATCAATACAGATGCCGATGACTCTAACCCAATCATGCACGATGGCAAAATTTATTTTTCTTCTGATCGCAAAAAAGGATTTAATGTCCTAAAGAAAAAATCTGGTTGGACGGGACGAGATTTTATGCGAATATATAGCACGGAAAGGCTAGATGACACCACTTTTGCGGAAGCCAAGCCACTCCCTAGTCGCATCAACAATCTAAATAAAAACACAGGAAAGCCTTCTTTTGCACAAAATGGTGATTTATATTTTACCAGAAATACCAACAAAGCGTCCAAAGATGGGACTTACAAATTACATATTTATCATTCTCGGCTTACGCCAAATGGTGGCTGGGAAAAATCAAAAGAACTTTCTTTTTGTCAGCTCAGTATCAACTACTTACACCCTGCTATCTCGAAAGATGGCAAGACCTTATACTTTGCTTCTAATCGCAAAGGGGGCGAAGGTGGGATGGATATTTTTGTATCCGAAAAACATGGAGACAACTGGAGTATTCCTGTCAACTTAGGCAGCAAAATAAACACACCAGATCATGAAGCCTTTCCTTTTATCCATCCTTCTGGAAAGCTATTTTTTAGTTCTAAGGGGCACAATGGACTAGGTGGCTTTGATATTTTTGTAAGTGAAAAGGACGATCGTGGTTATTGGCAAAAGCCGATCAATTTAGGAGCTCCCATTAATTCTAGTGGAGATGACATCGGTTTTTATGCCGACACCACTATGAGTTTGGTTTTATTTACTTCAACTAGGGCTTCTGGCAATGACGATATTTATATGTGTCAGGTAGATACTACTCATTTTTCGCTTGCGCAAAATGATACTCTTCAGGAAAAAACTTTAGAGAATGAAGAGCCCTTAGCTATTTTGGACACTGCACAAATGGCTACCTATCAACAGAAATATGAAGAATTTGGGATACAACTAATGGGAGGTGATACTATTTTGTTGGCAGCACCAACCTATGAAGAAGAAGAAATTAATATCCCCACTTTTTTAGCTGGGCAGCTAGACCAATTAGTGCCTGCGATGTATTTTTCCGATGGACTTTTATTTGACATCAATACTTTTTATGACACGAAAGAGCACCAAGAGCTCGCCCAACAAAGAGCCGATGCCATCAAAAACTATTTGATAGGAAAGTACATCCCACAGGGTAAGATAGACACTAAACTATGGGCTATGGAATCTTCCGATAAATTACCTATATTTGCAGAGACAAAGAAAATTGTTATTCTAGTCACCCCCACGACTAACCAATAACCCTCAACTCATGCAAAACTTGACAAAACTACCTGATTCCATTTACTTTGGAGACATCAAGAATAATTTTAAAAGCTGGCTAGACCAACAAAATTACTCTTCTTACTTTGTACTAGTTGATTCAAGTTCGTCTGTCTATTGCCTTCCGGAAATTCAAAATATTCACCCAGACATCCAATGGAATATCATCGAGATTCCACGTGGGGAGCAATATAAAACCATCACAACGTGTAGCATCATCTGGGAAGTTCTTTTCAAAAAAGGAGCTGACAGACATTCCTTATTGGTTAATTTAGGCGGTGGCGTTATTGGTGACATGGGTGGCTTTGCCGCAGGAACTTATATGCGTGGTATTGATTTTGTACAAATACCTACCACGTTACTGTCTATGGTCGATGCTTCTGTTGGGGGAAAAGTAGCGGTAGATTTTAGATTGGCAAAAAACATCATTGGGCTTTTCAAAGATCCTGTTGCTGTTTTTATTGACAAACAATGGCTCAATACGCTTCCGAATGTGCAAAAGCGGAGCGGTTGGGCAGAAATGCTCAAACATACTATCATCGCAGACGAGCCTGCTTTTCGCAAGATGCAATCCATATCCGTCTATGATATCGAATGGGGCGAATGGATCCGGCATTCTGTCCAGATAAAATACAACATTGTCCAAAGCGACCCATTTGAAAAAGGCTTGCGCAAAGGATTAAACTTTGGGCACACTATTGGTCACGCTGCGGAGACCTATTTTTTAGAGCAAAAAACGCCGAAAACTCATGGGGAATGCGTCGCTATCGGGATGATTTGTTCGGCTTACATCTCTACAAAGCTTGTCCACTTGCCCGAAGAACAATTGGCTGATATTGTCAACATTATCAAAAAATGGTATGACAAAATCATCATCCCAGAAGAAGGTTTGGACAAAATCATGTCACTAATGAATCGAGACAAGAAAAACCGCGGTGGTCAGCCTAATTTCACCCTAATCACATCTATTGGCTCTTATACTTTTGACCAATATCCCCAATTGGACTTAATCAAAGAATCCATGCTTTTTTACAATAGTCAAATCAAAGCATAAAAAAAGGAATAAATCATAGATTTATCCCTTTTTTTCAAGTGCTTAGCTTAGTCTATATCTCTTCTAACCGCTTCTTTACGTCTTCGACCACTTCTTTTTGCTTTGCCAAATCACTTTTCGTTTTTTCCTGCTCCTTTTCGTTCTTTGCTAAATCTTCTTCAGCTTTTTGGATTTTTCTTTCGTGACTTTTGATGCTCTTATGTAATCTTTCATTACTCTTAATCAATTTGGTCAATTGACTATCTTTCTTTTTCAATGCTTTTTCTGCATCTTTTAATTCCTTACGCACCTTTGTTCTCAAGATTTCTTTCTTAAACTCTTCGAGAAAAGCGATCGCTTTGGCATCGTTAGCTTCATTTTCGGCAGAAAAATACCCTTCTTCGGTACGAATCCATACATGTACAAGCGTAGCTTGCTTACCCATTTTTTCAAAAGACGCAAACACATCTACCGGACGACTGGCAAGACTAGACACCGAAGCACCGCTAGATTCCAATTCTTTTTGTTTGTTTTTCTTCACCTTTCCAAACTCCCCCATATAATCCTTCCAAACAGATTTTGTGAATTTAATGGGCTCATCTACACTCAAAGTATAGGCATTATTGATGCCATCACTCATCGCCATCTGGCTCTGTGACACATTTTGCGCAAGCGACACATAACCCACAGCGAAAACAAGAAATAATGTTAATAATTTTTGCATAATTGCTTAATTTAAATGAATAAAGCAAAGTTGTTTAAAGTTACCGTAACAGTATCAAAACACGAATACGACCTTAGACAACTTCAATTCCTAGCAAATATAAGCGTAAATTTAAGCCAAAGCAAACCCCAAGTCATCTTTAACTCCGGCTTAATACTTCTCTCACCAAGGCAACCATCTTTGGTGAGACGGATTGCACCATAGCTATGACTTCTTCCATGGTCGTTTCGGTGAGACGTTCGGGGGGATAGGACACATTGGATACTACCGAAATCGCCAACACCTTGATACCCGCATGTCTTGCGACAATGACTTCGGGAACGGTGGACATCCCCACTAAATCTGCACTCAAATTGTGCGCAAATACGTATTCAGCAGGTGTCTCTAAATTGGGACCTTGCATCCCAAGATAAACGCCTACTTGTGGCTTAATCCCCAGATTATCAGCGACTTGTAGGGCGAGATTGCGCCATTCTTCATCATAGGCATGCATCATATCTGGAAAGCGCACACCTAAACGCTCATCATTGGCTCCACGCAATGGATTCTCTGGAAATAGATTTATGTGGTCACGAATAATGATAATATCTCCACCCGAATAATCAGGATTTACGCCTCCTGCAGCATTAGAAACAATCAACCGCTCCACTCCCATCATCTGAAAAACGCGTACAGGAAAAGTGACTTCTTTCATCGAATAACCTTCATAATAGTGAAAGCGCCCTGCCATCGCAATGACTGCCTTCCCGCCTAACGGCCCAATTATCAACTGACCTTTGTGACTTGCCACCGTCGAAACAGGAAAATTTGGTATTTCACCGTAAGGGATGTGAATAGCGTCTTCAATTTCATCCGCCAAGCCACTCAGCCCCGTGCCCAAAATAATAGCCGTTTTGGGGCGCAAAGATGACTTCTGAAGAATATAATTGGTCGCTTCTTGAATTTTTTCAAACATGATTTAGATTTGTATGGTTTTTTGCAAACGGACAAATCTAAGCTATTTTTCAATCAAAAAGGAGGTGATTTTTGTTAGTTTTTTAAGTTTTATCAAGCGACCATTCACTACGGCGAAGGTTTTCCCCGCAGAACTTTTTACAAGAAAAGAAGGATTACTACCAAGCTGAAAGGAATTATGGTAGCCCTCCTTTTTACCTAACACTAACAAAGGAAAATCTGCGGGTATTTGGGTAGGTTCTTTTTTGCGCAAGCGTATCGCAGTATATCCTTGACTCAGTACATCTAGCGGATTATTTTTCTTTAAAAAATGAGTTAAATTTTTGTATCTCTTGGGCCATATTTTGCCCAAAGTCATCGTCATCCCATCAGCATCCAACTCATCATACCCAAAAAAGGTCACCAAGTCGCCTTTATCGACAATATATCCCTTATGATAAAATTTGGTGGCATTAGCATATTGGATTTCTCGTTGCCGAAAAGAAAAATCTTCGATATAGGTACGCCCTTTTTCCTTAACTCTCAAGCGCCTAATCATCAAGTCATTCAGCATTTTTTCGTTCAGGGGTATTTTAAAATAATCTCCAATCGGTTGATTATCATAGGTTTTATCCGCAATAGACTCAAAAGCAGTCAACAGAATCACAAAGTTAAGCTTACGTACAAATTGGCGTTCAGGATCATTTTTGTAGCCTCCACTTTCAACCAAAACCGTACTTGTTCCCCACTTGGTCATCAGCTCGCCAAAAGCCCTTGGCTCAAAATCATCATTCCATTTGGCGACTCCATTAGGGATGTATTTTTGGAGCATCTTTTGGAGTTGGACGATGAGTTTGGCGGCATCACCACGTACCGCATTCATGTCTTCGGCAGGATTAAAGGCCGGAGCCAAAAAAGTGATGGTAGCGGGTATTTTTTGATGTCCCGCAGTATAATATTTTTGCTGGTCGTGAAGATTAAAACCAAACTCTGCCTGTGTTCGTTCTCTCATCGCTTTCAACAACCTTGCTTCAGGACTCGCCAATCTTCGGGCGTCTCTATTCAAATCTATCTGCAACGCATTGCGCCGCGTAAATCTTTCGGCTCCATCAGGATTCAACATCGGTATAAAATACAATGTCAAATTACTCAATATTTTTTCCCGTAAGGGATCAAAGCCATCGCTTACGCTAAAAAAATTAAAAATATCAAAAATTGCCTGGGTGGCGGTAGGTTCATCTCCGTGCATTTGAGACCACAACAAAACGGGGGTTTTACCCGTTCCCATTTTGACCATATAGATAGACCTATTTTCTACGGAATGCCCAATCTCTTCTACTTCAACACCACGTAACTCCTTCATTTTCAAAACTAAGGGGACAATATCTTTATGTTTGAAGCGTCGATGCTCAATTGATTTTTCACGATAGGTTTCGTATTTTTCGAATAATAAGTCGCTGCTATTTGCTTGCGCAAAACCATGGTTCAGACCACTAAAAAATAGCGTAATGAGAATTAGTTGGTGAAATTTCATATTTTATTTTCAAAAGTGAACTGCAAGGTAAGATTTTTTTTGGTTTGCGAAACTTTGCCAGCGCAACGCAAGGTAGTTTTGAATATATGCACTTGGGGTTAGAACTTGAGTTTTGTAAACCTTTAAATTCGGATGACGTTTAGCAAACGAAATCTTTCATCCCTTTTGACCTTTTTTCCTTCGAGACGTTTACCAAACGGTTTGGTTTGCGAAACTTTGCCAGTCCAACGCAAGGTAGTTTTGAATATATGCACTTGGGGTTAGAACTTGAGTTTTGTAAACCTTAACGCCATTAGGTCAATTTTATAACGTTTAGCAAACGAAACCTTTCCTCCCTTTTGACCTTTTTTCCTTCGAGACGTTTACCAAACGGTTAGGTTTGCGAAACTTTGCCAGTCAAACGCATTGTAGATTTGAATATATCCACTTTGGGTTAGAACTTGAGTTTTGTAAACCTTTAAATTCGGATGACGTTTAGCAAACGAAATCTTTCCTCCCTTTTGACCTTTTTTCCTTCGAGACGTTTACCAAACGGTTAGGGAGTAATGTAATCTTTAGCAAATGTAATATGCCCTTCCTTCAGCAACTCTAGAGCTTTGGCAGGATCGGGGTCTAGCATCGCTAATACTTCATCACATGTAACAAAGCTTTGAATATCATACCAATAACTAAAAATGGAAGAATGTTGCCAACCCCAATAGTCTGAACAAACCCCATGATGAATTGGATTATGATGTATATAATAGAAAGTACTCCAAAAATCTGGAACAGAACGAACTTGAACCCGCTTAAACCGCTTCTGAAATAAACTTCCATGCTGATTTTCCTGCTTATTGATTGCTAGGGCATAAGCACCATAAACTCTTTTAAATTGCGATTCCAAAAAAGTATTGTAATCAACACGCCCTGCCAAATACTTTTTGGATATCTTGGTGCCTTCCTGCAAAATACATTCTTTAATTTCATTTGTAATTGGCTTTACTCTCCCTAAAAAATGAAAATGATTTAACATCAAACAATAAGCTGCTACATCTATATAAGGCACAATCAGCCGCTGCCATTTCGCTAAAAAGAAAGAATAATTTTGGGGTTTAAAAAAAAGTTTACCACTACCACCAGCGCGATTATAAATATGAAAGAATCTACCTTCTTCAAATTTTTCCCAATAGTTTATTCTCATTTTGCTTTTTTTACATAATTTGACAATATCTTCCTTTGACACTGGAGACCTATCAAAACGATTCTCCACGCCCATCACTCAAACAAAAAATAAGGCGCTACCTTATCCAACTCTTCTTTGGTGAATATCTTAACCATCAAAAAATCTTCTCTTGCCATCAGCCGAATCCCTTTTTGGGCTTTCATGATATACTTTGTTTGTTCATACGTGATATACGGATGCCGCACGATGGTTTTAAAATCTGCGGTTTGTGGGTTAAATTGCCGAAGCTTAGAAGCATCCACTTCCAAAAATGGTAAAATTCGTTGAAAGGTGGAATCTGGCAAGCGATAAGTTTCAGCGACTTGCTTCAAGTCATAAAATCCACCTAACTTCTCTCTATATCGCACTATATTCTTTGCGAAGTATTGACCGATTCCAGGCAATTTATCCCAATCTTCGATACTGGCGCTATTGACTTCTAGCTTCTTGCCTTTCGGCCAAATATTAGTAGCTCTTTTCGACTGTGCGCCAACAGAAATAGATGTTCCCTTAGATGCTTTATTGTATTGATTGTCAACTAATTGTGATTTTTTAATTTGGATATTTGAAGCAATTGTATTATAAAATTCATCTGTCATACCATAGATTCTTTTTAGTGACTCTGGTGTGTAGAATTTACCCCCTTTCCGGCGATAATTAAGCATATTCTTAGTGACTCTCTCCGAAAAACCTAATGCCAGCAAGTCTGATTTAGTAGCTGTATTAGGGTCAAAAGGAAATGATTTTACTTTTCTCCTTGCGGCAAATTTCTTTTTTTCCGGATACTGCTTTGTCCACTTTTCTTTTGGAATATCAATAAATGGTGCTATTTTCTCAAAAAACAAACTATCCATTCCATAGATTTTTTTGACTGATGCAGCGTTGTAAAACTGCCCACCTTTTGAGCGATAGTTAATCATATTTTTGGCGATTCGCTTTGAGAAACCTAGACGCAAAAGGTCTTCATATCCTGTTTCATTGGGATTAAAATTAAATAAAGAATCAACCAAAACAATTTCTGCCGTAGTGTTTTTAGAGTAAGCATCATTCACCGATTCTTGAAAGGCGACAAGTGCCTGTTTGTCGAACTCATATTTAGGGGTTGTAAAAGTAAATGAAATCAGCAAAAGTACAAGATTGAGCATCACCAAGCTCAAAATCCCCCAACGTTCTCTTTTGCTATAAATTAGAATTGGATTAAGCATGATTTTAAATTTTTTAATTATCCACTAATAGCCCACCTTCTTCTCGAAGATTATAGACAAAAACATCTCGATTTAAGAAAAATTGATTTATTTCTTTTGCACTCTTCCGAGAGATTTTATTACCCAAAATAATGGTATCCGCATTTAAGAACAGCAAGCTATTGGTATCCACATTTTCGGAGATATAAACGATGCTTGATTCAAAACGCCTTGAACTCGGTAAGACTGGAGGCACCATCTCAATAATTCGCCCTTTATAATTCCAAAAATTTTTCACTTTCACTAATCCATCATCTAGCCCATTCCCATTTTCCGAAAGGTCAATTTCTTTCGTAATCCCATAGCGTATTTTTAGACCTTGACTCGCATATAGCCATTTTTTTTGTGCGAGCGAATCACTGCGATAGCACGCCAAACTTGACCCAGATAAAAAACCTATTGCATCTGCTTTGGAAAGCTTGAAAAAGCATATTTTAGAGCGGTTGGCGGTTTGATATTTCAATACTATTCTTTCGAAAGACAGCATTGTCAAAAAACCTAACACATAGAATATCAACTGCTTACGTCCCGACACTATCCAAATCCCCACAGTCAAAACAAAAGCAAAACACAATAAAACAGTTAGCTTGCTAAAATAAATACCATTCAATTTCATCCACTCAAAATGACTTAACCTAAAGATAAACTCTGTATTTAGGTGATACAAGAAAGCCAAGCCTTTACCAATAAAATCTGCAATTGCAAAACTCAAAAAATCAACTAAAAACACAAATATCGTCAAGGGCAACAAAACCGATGCGGCAGGCACAACCACCATACCGGACAGAAAAAAGGATAATGGAAAATGATGAAAATAATAAATACCGATTGGAAAAGTAGAAACTTGAGCTGCCATCGACACCGTACTCAGCTTCCAAATAAAATCTAAAATAGATGATTCAAATACCCACAATCCATAAATATAAGGCTGAAAAAAAACGATTCCCGTAAGTGCCAAATAGGACAATTGGAAGCCTACTTGAAATAATAAAAATGGATTCCAAACCAGCAACAAAAAGGCTGATGCAGCGATACTATTAAAAATAGAAGCTCTTCGATCTAGCGCTAACCCAATCTCCACAATCGAAAACATCACTCCCGCACGTAGCACCGAAGCGCCTGCCCCCGTTAACAAAACAAAAAACCAAACACCAGCCAATTGAAAAATTAATCGCCACCATCGTCGTGCCTTGGCTCGCCCAAATATCACTAACATCAAGTAACGCAACCCTACACTTACAATACCTACATGTAAGCCTGAAACCGCCAATACATGCATAGCCCCTGTACTCGAAAAAGCTTCTTTGGTCTCTGCTGACAAATCATCTTTCACCCCCAAAACTAAAGCAGATGCCACACCAACATCTCTCGGATTTGGGATAATCCGATGCAATACCTTTTGAAACCTTTTGCGCAATTTATAGGCCACCCCCAACACCTTATTTCCTTTACCCGTCTCAACAATACCCCACTGCCCTTCTCTTACAAAAGCCTGATAATGAACATTTTGGTAGTACTGCCATTGTCGAAAATCAAAGGCATAAGGGTTAGAAGCTTTCCTAAACAATCTAGGGGTCGCATGCAATGCGACTAATTGCCCGTATTCAATTTTAGACGTATCAGCAAAAGAGACATAAAGATGCCCTGTCGCAGCTCTTTCATTAATTTGTTTAATAGAAAGCACCGCATTAAGTCTGGATTTTTTGGTCGGTGGTTTTGCGACTACGCCTACTAGATAATTATTATCTTGAATAAACTTACTAAAATGATTCTTGCGATAAACTTCCGGCTGAAAGCTCACTAATACAAACCCAAAAACTACAAAAAAAAGATTAACCAATAGCCCATATACTCCCCGATAACGAAAAGCTACCTTGAAAAACACAAACCGCAAAAAGAAAGGAAGAAATAGAAGTAGTAGCACAAACATATACCCACTCGGCGTCAAACGCAACCTATCGCCAAGCAATATTCCAACAATCATCGGCATCAATAACCGAAGAAAGGGATGTGCTTTCCAGTTGATCATTATTGTTAGTTTTCTCAATAGCAAATCTAACTAGGAGATTCATATTAAAAAAGATAACAATACACTTTCATGAAAAAAACTTCGTAACTGTTTAGGTGCTCCTATTTTTAGACAGAAAATAGGCATTTTTGTGTTTGTTGAAGCTACTTTTTTGAAGCGTAGCACCGCTACGTGATAAAAAAATAGCAAAAACAGGCGCAAAAAGGGCATTTTGTGGCAAAAATTAGCGGAT
>CAMZKG010000005.1 GCA_947311105.1 uncultured Saprospiraceae bacterium | reverse complement strand
AGCAAGGAGCAAAATGTTCTATTTTTACCATTCGGTTACCCTTAGGAAAGGGAAACCTATGGAAGGGTTTCGCAAAAAGAAAAAATAGGACATTTTGCGGAGCTAGACTTTATTCAGTTGTTGAGTCCACACCGAAAAGTCAACGTAGGTTATAACTCATGGCATCATAAGTACCGCAACTCATCCAAAATAAATTAGCAACTTATAAAAATCTAATAATCGTAAATTTTTCCTTTTCAACACCTGCCGACGTAAAAAATGGATAGGCAACCATCTTAGTATTGGGCTTAAAAATTGAATTTTTCGGGCTGTTTGTTGAAGCTTCGTCTCTGCAAATCCATATTTTTCTTCTAAAAAGCGTAAATTTTTGACGGCAACGTCGACTTTATCCATAAAGGCTGCATCAGTGGAAAGCCCTAGATGGACTAAACCATTATCAATATGTCGCACTTCAATCCCTTTTTGTTGTAAGCTTTCGCCAAAAAGCGTGTCTTCATGCCCATACCCCTTGATGCTTTCGTCAAATTCAATCGACAGAAAAACGTCTTTAGGTATCACAAAATTAGAAGGGACAAACCCTTGATAAGGGGCTAAATTTCGTATTTTGGCAGGTCGTTCTTCTCGGGTACGCCCATAAGTCCAATGCAATAAAAATTCTTCACTCGGCAACTCTTTATCATAAAAATGCCCCCCACACACGACTCTTTTTTCCGCAAGGACATCGACATACTTGCGTAAAAAATCACCACTCCGTACCCCCATATCTCCGTCAATAAACAATAAATAAGCGTATTGGGCATTTTGCGCAAGCCAATTACGAGCGCCCGAACGCCCCAGGTTTTGGGGCAAATAGACGTATTTTGCGAAAACTAGATGATTGATGGCTTCATTGGCATTTGGGGAATTGGGCGAGTGGTCATCTGCAACAATTATCTCAAATACAATGCCCATAGCCTGCGCTTGAGCGTGCAAGTCGGTCACCAACTTTATGCCGTTGTAATTGTATATAGGAATGAGAATCGAAAGCAAAAGTATCTTTTTTGCTGCAAATTTAATTTTTTCCGCAAGGAATAACGATTTCTCAGACATATAACCGTACTTTGTGACCAAAATAATCGACTATGGATTCTAATCAAGCACTAAATGGACTAATTCAAGACAATTCTCTTACCGCCGAAGAGCAAAATATCGCTACTAAAGTACTGAATCACGAGCGGATTTCTACCGATGAAGCTTTGTATCTGTACGAAAAAGCGAATTTGGGCTATGTGGGTATTCTAGCCAATTATATCCGCGAGTCCAAAAATGCAGATGATACTTATTTTAATAAGAATTTTCATATTGAGCCGACGAATGTTTGCATTTATTCTTGTGATTTTTGTTCGTACTCTAGGCTGAAAAAAAACCGGGAAGACGGTTGGGAGTTGTCCATGAATGAGATGATGGATATCGTCAAAAAATATGATGACCAAGCCGTAACTGAAGTCCACTTTACGGGTGGTGTCCTCCCCCAATATGATGTCCCTTTCTATGAAGAATTGTTTAGACGCATCAAAAAACATCGCCCCGAACTACATATCAAAGGGCTCACTCCCGTAGAATATCATTACATCTTTAAAAAAGAAAAACTGTCGTATCGGGAAGGTATGGAGCGCATGAAAGCCGCGGGATTAGACTCTATGCCTGGTGGTGGAGCGGAGATTTTCGATAAGGGGATTCGTGACCAAATCGCAGGCGGCAAATGCTCTTCCGAAGAATGGTTGGAGATACATGAGATATGGCATGACTTAGGTATGCGCTCTAATGCGACGATGTTATATGGGCATATTGAGACCTTTGCGCAACGTGTGGATCACTTGGATCGCTTGCGCAAATTGCAAGACAAAACAAATGGATTTATGGCTTTTATCCCCCTAAAATTTCGGAATAAAAACAACGACATGTCCCATGTGCCTGAAGTGAGCACCGTGGAAGACTTGCGCAATTATGCCATCAGTAGAATTTTCCTAGACAACTTCCAACACATCAAGGCGTATTGGCCGATGATTGGGCGTGATACCGCTCAAATGGCTTTGGCTTTTGGCGTAAACTGTATGGATGGTACTATCGACGACACCACAAAAATCTATTCGATGGCGGGCTCCGAGCAAAATCCCGCCATGACGACTGCCGAAATTGTCAATAGTATTCGTCTCGTTGGACGGCGAGCTATTGAGCGGGATTCGTTGTACAATGTAATCAAAGACTACACCGAAGAAGTTTTTGACGAAGACACGCAGTATCGCGGTTATGCCATCAAACACAACGCCAATTAATCATATTATCTCCTTATGAGTCGCCTAAAAATAACTGCGGTAAGCTACCTAAATACAAAGCCATTTTTGTATGGATTATTTCAGAGTGGTCTGGATCAGAAGCTAGATATTAGCTTGGATATACCGTCCGAATGCGCTAGAAAATTAGTGTCTGGCGAAGCAGATTTTGGGCTAATTCCTGTAGTGGCTATTTCAGAAATCCCCAATCCTATCGTCATTTCTGATTATTGCATCGGTGCGGATGGGCCTGTGCGCACGGTGATGATTTATAGTGATGTCCCCATAAGTAAAGTAAAACGTTTGTACCTGGATTTTCACTCACGGACTTCCGTCAAATTAGCGGAGATTTTGCTCAAAGAATATTGGCAGGTAAGCCCAGAATTGATTCCAGCTCAGGAAGGATATATCAATGATATCCAAGGAGATACGGCAGGAATTGTCATAGGAGATAGAGCCTTCTCCCTTTCGGAAAAATATGAATATCGATACGATTTGGGCGAACATTGGAAGAACATGACAGGGTTGCCTTTTGTATTTGCGGCGTGGGTGAGTCGGAAGCCACTTTCGCAAAAGTTTATCCAAGATTTTAATTTGGCACTCCAAAAAGGGCTGGAGTTAATCCCCCAATTAATAGCGTTGATGCCGAGTCCTACGCAAGATTTTGACCTAGCGAATTACTTTAAAACACAAATTCAATACAACCTAGATACACCAAAGCGGGAAGCGCTAGCGTTATTTTTGGAGAAAGTAAATCAGGATGCTGAAGTGATTCTTTCATTCCAGTAGAATGCCAACCATAATCACCATGAGACATCAACTTGTCATACTATTTTTTTTTTTAGGTTTAGGATTGTCCGCTCAAGATGTCATCCCCGTCACCAATGCTTCTTTTGAAGGCGAAAATAGTACTGCGGCAACCATGCCACAAGGTTGGATACCTTGTCGCGCAGGGACGACCCCCGACATCTTACCAGGGTCTTGGGGCGTATATACGATACCTTCTCATGGTCAGTCCTATGTAGGTTTAATTACTCGAGATGATGGTAGTTTTGAAGCCATCGGACAGCGACTAACCACCCCCTTAGCTCAAGGTGAGTGTTATAGTTTCACGCTTGATCTGGCGCATTCTAAAACCTACTCTGGGTATAATTTGCCGATTCGTTTGCGGATTTGGGCGGGGACCAAAACTTGCGCAAAAGATCAACTACTCTGGGAAAGCGACTTGATTTATAACCAAAAATGGCAGACGCATGAAGTGCGCTTTACTGCCAAAAACACTTACCGATACATTATCATCGAAGCTTATTTTGCCCCCGGCGTTTTTGTTAAATATCGGGGAAATGTACTGGTGGATCATATCTCTGATATTTTGCGGTGTGATCGGGCTTGAGTCGTTCGCTTCGCTCTCTGGTCGAGACGCTTGTCCTTTGGACTTCGCTGGTTGAGTCTCTCGTGTGGTATTTGTATCTGTCTCGTAAGTGTATGTCGTACGTGTATTATGTCACAGAACGCACCGTATATGTGCCCACTGGCGGCCGCCAAATTTGGTAAAGACCCAAAAAAACCGGAACCAGCGTTAGTCAAATTTGGGGGTGGAACTCAAACCCAAGAAGCCCCAGATCATCAAACTTAAGTAAGAAAAAAGACAAGCAAAAAGATTTTTTTGGCAAGGATTCCATCTAGCATCAGTTGAACAACCGCACACTTAAACAAAATAACCAAGGTTTAAGAAACCCCAGTTTTAATCTACTCGCTTGGTATTTTTATCTTTATTGCTTTCGTTTTGCAAGGTTACTCAAACCGCACACGCTTGAACAAAACCCCCAAGCTTAGTGCTCAATAGCCCGACCAGCACCTTTGGGTACACGTATTCTTTCGACAATTTCTTGTACGTCTTCGGGTGGTGGCGGAGTTAGCCGTGAAACGATAAGGGAGATAACTAAATTGACAACCATCGCGACAGTACCAAAGCCTTCGGGTGAAATACCAAACCACCAAGCGCTTGCAGGCGGTTTTTCGGAGACAAACCATCCTAGTTTGAAGACAGCCATATATCCAAACATGAGCGCAATCCCGGCTACCATCCCGGCTACCGCACCTTCTTTATTCATGCGTTTGTCAAAAATGCCTAGGACAATGGCAGGAAAAAAAGATGCTGCCGCCAAACCAAAGGCTAAAGCGACCGTAGCCGCCACAAACCCTGGGGGATGAATCCCAAAGTATCCTGCTACTAATACGGCCATCAATGCCCCGATTCTTGCCCAAATCAACTCTCCCTTTTCAGAAATATTGGGGTTTAGTTGCTTCTTGATTAAGTCGTGCGATATGGCAGAAGAAATGACTAGTAATAAGCCCGCAGCAGTGGATAATCCGGCAGCTAATCCACCGGCAGCTACTAAAGCTATGACCCAATTGGGTAATTGGGCAATCTCCGGATTTGCTAAAACCATGATGTCTCTGTCAATTTTTAATTCATTAACTGCTTGGTCTCCTACATATTGGATTTTACCATCGCCATTTTTGTCATCAAAAGTGATGAGTCCTGCTCCTTCCCATTTGGAGAACCATTCGGGCATGGATTTATATTCTTTATTACTGACGGTATGTATTAGGTTGGTGCGCGCAAAAACGGCAATAGCCGGGGCAGTCGTGTATAAAATAGCAATGAATAACAATGCCCAACCTGCCGATTTACGGGCATCAGATACTTTAGGAACGGTAAAAAAACGGACTATTACATGAGGTAACCCAGCAGTTCCCACCATCAAAGCCATGGTAATAGCAAAAACATCTATCATTGATTTCGAGCCATTGGTGTAAGCCGAAAATCCCAATTCTTCATGGAGTCCATCTAACTTGTCTAGTAAGAAGGTATCTGTTCCCACTTCATGACCTAAAAACCCGATTTGTGGAAACACATGTCCCGTCATCGATAAGGAAATAAAAATGGCTGGTACCATATAGGCAAATATCAAAATGGTGTATTGGGCAACTTGGGTATAGGTGATGCCTTTCATTCCACCTAGTACAGCATAGAAAAAGACAACCGCCATGCCTAAGCCAATCCCAGTATTAATTGGAATTTCTAGAAATCTAGCAAACACAACACCTACGCCACGCATCTGACCCGCCACATAGGTAAAGGAAATTAGTATCGCACAGACAATCGCCACCGTCCGTGCCACATTGGAATAATAGCGATCTCCAATAAAATCTGGCACCGTAAACTTACCAAATTTACGCAAGTAAGGCGCTAACAATAAAGCTAACAATACATATCCGCCTGTCCACCCCATCAAATATACACTGCCGTCATATCCCATAAAGGAAATCAATCCAGCCATCGAAATAAATGAAGCTGCCGACATCCAATCTGCTGCTGTCGCCATTCCATTGACCAAAGGGGACACTCCACCTCCTGCGACATAAAAATCCTTGGTCGAAGACGCTCTAGCCCATATGGCTATCCCAATATAAATCGCAAAGGTAATTCCTACGATAATGTAAGTCCATGTTTGAACGCTCATAAGACTTTTTTTTGTTTCTCGTTATTGTTTTCTGTTTTCTAATGCGCGGGATGTTGAGCCGAACGCCAATCGGATGGCTATTACTCAGTCGTCATCTACCCCATATTCCTTGTCCAATTTATGCATACGAACAATATAGATAACAATCAAAACCAAAAAGACATAAATGGCTCCTTGCTGGGCAAACCAAAAACCAAGCTTTGCTCCCCCGATGTGTATCGTGTTTAATTGTTCGACAAATAAAATCCCAAATCCAAAAGAAACAATAAACCAAACCACTAAAAGGCTTAGCAATAAACGAATATTTTTTTTCCAATATGTCTTTAAATTAGGTTCGCTCATCTGTTCGATTTTGGTAAAGATTAAAATAATATTTTGTGCAAACGATTGTGTTCATGGCAAATATAACAAATAGTTTGGTAATTACACATTATTTGATTGGTAATTTTGCATACTGAATGACTTGCTAGAACTTCATGCTCACCATAAAAAAGATGAGCCACTCCCAAAAGAGTGGCTCATCTTGATTACAACTTCTTAGAGTTGGCACAAAGGGATGGCTAATATCAAAAGCACCTATCCATAAATACTGACAAATGACAAAAGGAAATAAAACTATTCTTTCTGAATGAGGCTAGAATACATTCCTTTCTTCGTGTAAATTACTAAATTGTATGTCCCTGTTTTTAAAGCCTTTAGGTTGATTTCACTTTGATACGGGGATATTAAGACTAACTGACCATCCATTGAGTACACAAAGACATTGTCCGTATTTGCAAATTGTGTACCCACAAATGAAATCTTGTCAATACAAGGATTTGGAAAGATCTCAAGAGAAAACTCAGGAATAATACGGTTAGATACAAGCACAGTATCTGGATCATAGACCCATAATTCGCGCCCAAAATCTTCTGTATATGCTGTAAAAAACAAATTCTTGTTAGTCGCTAATAGGCTTTTTGGCAATGGTGAATCTACTCCATCGATAATGTCTATTACTCTAGAACTATTATCCTTACCTTTTGAGAAGCAAAGCTCATCACCATAAACAGATTTGTAAGCATCAAAACAAAGAGAATCATTAAAGACTTCAATCCCTTGATATCCACCTGCAGTCATCGTGGTATTTATAGCAATTGAAGTACCTTGTTGGGTGCCATCTGTTTTGTATATTTTATTATTCCAAGTAGCAAACCAGTCTCCAGCAAAGTACAAAACTCCATGATAAGGAGTAAAATAACTTGGTCTCGTATGATAGTCGTGGTCTGTATGTGTATAAAGAATCTTAGTCCCATTGGTCGTACCATCAGAAACATAAAGCTCCTCGGTATTATCCGAGTTTCCTTCAGGAATGGCACTAAAAAACAATTTGTTATTCCACCCAATAATTTGTCTTTTAAGGTACAAATTTGAAAAACTAGGTTTCTTTACAGCCACTAGGGGCTCTGTTCCTGTGGGTGTCCCATCTGTCGAATATAATTGGTATTTCGAATCACTTGAAATATAATAGAAGAAAAACAATAAATCTCCTACTTGCGTAAAATATTCTTCGCCTGAAAATTCATTACCTTCATTTAGGAGATAGTATTGTGTTGTACCTGCGGTAGTCCCATCCGATTTAAACAAACTTGTTCCATTATCAGCACGAGCAATCATAATCAGCTGAGAATCAAGCACTCCAATTGATTTTAACCCAACAAAGGGAATAAAATCATAGACTAACTCAACGGAATTTTGCATGATGTCATACTTCCATAAATCCTTATCCATATTAAAATAAATGGCATCCTTAAACAAAGTCAAATCACTGATACCAGAATTACTTTCCAAAATTATGGTGGTATCCAAAGTGGATTTATCTAAGGATGATAAATAAAACTTACCATTGTTTCTAAAGGCATAATAAAGTTTGTCTGGGCTTGTATTTTCATATTCCCAGTATGAATTCGCTTCATTAATGCTAAAAATTTTGGTAGTACCTTCTGATGTGCCATTTGAGACCCACATTTCCTTGTCGGTATCAGAGTTTCTTTTAAGAAATAAGATTTTATCATCAAAGGCTATCTGCAACCGCTCCTCTAAGTTGCCATCGTTTTTAAAGGTTGATTCTGTCCCTGGACTTAAGTCAGCAACCATTCTTGCTTGCTGTCCAAAAATAGCATTGGACAAGCACAAGAATACAATTAGGTGTAAAAATCTCATAATTTTTTTTAGGAATTCAAATAATAGGCACAAAGTTACAAATAATTTAAGTTTTCGATACTTTAAATTAACGGTATTTGTCTTTATGCATGCTTATTTTTTGGAGTATTATTAAAAGATACAGGGGCTACAAAAAAATTGGTTCTTTCTGTAAAAAATAACTCCAACCCTTTAATGGTAAGCACGCACAAGCTTTCTTAAGCTAATGTTTTTTTAAAGCTAATAATATCAATAACCACGAGCTACTTCTATATGCCGAAATTTGAGTACATTTATTCCTGTTAGGAAATTTATGAATGAGTAAATTTATAAAACATTCGAACGCCGTGAAGCCAATATGTATTTTTGTTTGGAGATGCCACAATATTTAGCAAGGTTTAAGAAACCCATGTTTTAATCTACTTGCTTCGTATTTTTATTTTTTTCACTTAGGCTTGTCAAGGTTTCTCAAACCGAACAAAATAAAGTTTTGCTCCATCCTTCAACCGTTCAGCTGGCATCCAAAGCCAACTCAATAAATACCATATCGCCAGCACATTTGTGAATTTTATTGCGGATACTTTCTTTGACTGGCAGGAATAAATGGCCGTTATCCATGGGCATCAATTGGACTTGCTTGAGTTCGTAGTCATCTATCCAGCCTTTGACGACCACCCCACCGAAAGGGTATTCGAGATTATGTTTTATCTCTGGGATGAGCGCATACGTCTCACCGTCTTTGCCACAGAAGCGATGGAGTTGGTAGATTTTACTGACGATGAAATCATCTTTTCCCATTAAGAGCGTAAATTACTAATTACAAAATCCCTACCAAATACCGCTCCCGAATCACACTCAAATGATGCGCATTATGCCCCGCTATCGTCCATCCTACTATTCGCGGCGTCATCGGCAATTTGCTCGCAACTCCTTCAAAATCAAGGACATCCGCATCCATAGTAGCAAATAAAGAGATGGTCGCTTTTCGCACTTGAACAAACTCGTCTTTGATTTGCTTCAAACTTAATCCCGCAGAGAAGTCATTTTTTGCGTAAGCATCTTCATCAAATCCCGGCAATGGTGTACTATCCTTGCGGGAAAATCTTAACGCACGATAAGCAAACACCCTTTCCGCATCGGTAATATGTCGAATGACTTGTTTGATGGTCCATTTATTTTTTGCGTAAGCATAATTGCCTTGTTCTTCGGATAGTTCTTCGATCAATCTTAGCGTCTTGTTACCTATTTCTCGAAGCGATTTGATCAAATCCGTTCCTTCCGCCTTTTCAATATAAGGCACAAAGTAAAAATCTTTATTCAAATGGGTAGGTCTCTCTATCATAGCATCATTTTTTGCAAGCGGCCAAGATACAACAATTTGCTTAGAAGTACTAAATTATTATATTTTTTCTAAGATTCATGGAATACCCAATACACCGTCCTATACCCGTTACACCGCTAAACCCGCTATACCCGTCACACCGCTACACCGCCATACCCGTCACACCGCTACACCGCTACACCCGTTACACCGCCATACCCGTCACACCGCTACACCGCTACACCCGTTACACCGCTACACCGTCACACCGCTACACCGCTACACCGCTACACCGCTACACCCGTTACACCGCTACACCGCTATACCCGTTACACCGCTAAACCGCTATACCCGTCACACCGCTAAACCCGCTACACCCGTCCCCCCCCCTACACCGCTACACCGCCATACCCGTCACACCGCTATACCGCTATACCCGTTACACCGCTACACCGCTATACCGCTATACCGGTTACACCACTAAACCTGTCACTCCCCCGCCACGCCATCATCCCATCTAGGGTCAGCGACGAGTTCGATTTTACCTTTTGGAGTTCGGAAGATGGCATCGACAGCGCCGATATTGGAGCGTTCGACAATGACATGACCTTTGGAGCGCAGGGCATCCAAAACAGAGTTATTAAAGACATTTTTTTCGATAAAGATGGTATCCGGTCTCCATTGGTGATGAAATCTACCAGCGGCCACAGCTTCCGACCCGGACTTACCAAATTCGGTCACATTGACCACCGTTTGAAAGACAGACGTGATGATGGTCGAGCCGCCGGGGCTACCCAACACCATTAGCCATTTTCCGTCTTTAGCGATGATGGTAGGCGTCATAGAACTCAACATCCGTTTCCCGGGAGCGATTGCGTTGGCTTCGTTACCAATTAAGCCAAATTGATTGGGCACACCGGGTTTGGCCGAAAAATCATCCATTTCGTTATTCATGAAGAATCCGCCGCCTTTGACGACTACTTTGGAGCCATACAAAGAATTGATGGTAGTGGTGGTTGCTACGGCATTTCCGAAAGGATCGACCACACTAAAATGCGTTGTTTGTTCGTGTTCTTTTTCTTTGGGATGCCCAGCCTTTACTTCTTGGGAAGGCGTCGCCCTTGCGGGAATAGTAGGCATACGCGCATGAATATAGCTAGAGTCCAAAAGCCCTTCCATCGGAACAGGATAAAAATCCGAGTCGCCCAAGTGCGTCGCCCGATCGGCATACACCCGCCGCTCCGCTTCCACCATCAAATGCATCGCATCCACAGAATGCATTTTCATAGTATCCAAATTAAAATTTTCAACAGTTTCTAGGAGTTGCATCAAGGTCACGCCACCAGAAGAAGGCGGCGGCATAGAAATCACTTGATAATCCCGATAATATCCTTGGACAGGCTTGCGCCAAATGGCCTTATAATCGGCTAAATCCTGCAAGGAGATGATGCCATTGGTCGCTTTCATTTCGTCCACGATAGCTTGCGCAATTTTGCCTTTATAAAAACCATCCCGACCATTTTGGGCAATTAAAGTAAGCGTTGCCGCCAAATCAGGCTGACGCAAAGTATCCCCAGCCTGCCAAGGATGCTCTTTGACGAAAGCGACAGGAGCGCGGTTAAAAGCTTGGATGATGCGTTTAGACTTATTCAGACGATTGGCTTCCAGTTGGGTAATGGGATAACCTTCTTGGGCTAATTTGATGGCTGGGGCGACTAAATCCACAAAAGGCAAGCTACCATATTTGGCATGAGCTTCCACCATTCCGGCAACGGAACCAGGCACGCCACTAGCGAAGCCCCCATATCGACTCAAGCTATCCAAAAAATTGCCCTGTGCATCCAAATACATATCTTTGGTTGCACTGGAAGGCGCCATTTCGCGATAATCCAAGGCATCGGTCTGCCCATCATTCAATCTAATCACCATAAATCCACCGCCCCCGATATTCCCCCCAAGCGGGAAGGTCACCGCCAAGGCAAACTGCGTCGTAATGGCAGCATCAATAGCATTCCCCCCTTTTAGCAAAATCGAATTCCCTGCTTCGGCCGCATAAGGATTGGCGCAAACGACCCCAGCCTTGTCCACAATTTTGGTTTTCACAGAAGGATGGACATACGCTTTTTGCGATTTTTCACTAGTATTCTGTTTGCACGAAAAAAGGAATAGCGTCAAAATAAAAGGTAAAATAATTCTCATAACTCAGGTGATTTAGCGATACTTCAAAAAACAATTCAGTCCTATAACGCCACAATCCCCTAACTGTTGAGCTTACGCTTAAAAGTTGTTCAATTGAAACCATAAACGGAGCAAAGCGACAAATCAACGCCAAAGGCAATTGAACGGAGCGAAGCGACAATTGAACGCCGAAGGCAATTGAACGGAGCGAAGCGACAATTGAACGCCAAAGGCAATTGAACGGAGCGAAGCGACAATTGAACGCCAAAGGCAATTTGAACGGAGCGAAGCGACCACCTACACCGCCACCCAACCTTTCTTAATATTCTTCAAAAACGTCTCTTCAAAGATATCCAAAATTTGATCTTCGCTATCCGACACTTTCACTTCTTTTTTGAGTGGATCTTTTCTCCCCGAGCTAAAATCCGTATAATGGAATACATAAGCAGGATACTCTTTCAATCGATCCTTATTGGTTTTCAGTATTACAAATTTTCTGACCATTACAGACCCACGGCTTTCCTTGCGATAAACTTCTCTACGCACAATTTCTGATTCGGGTAAGTCTTCATGATTAATCACATCAACATCATCAAACGAAACCACTTCCAATATTTGCTCAAAACTAGTCTCTTCAATCGTCGCTTGCTTATCTTCCCGAAACTTTACAAATAAAGGAATGGTCACCGAAATAGTCGGTTGAGCATGATTAGCGATATACCCTTTCTTTTCGTCGTAAGACAAATTCATTTTCAGGATATTGCCTTTAGAATCTTCATTAATGACGTCGATACAAGAAAACTCAATCACCTTTTCGGGACGCACCATCTGAAACCCAAGACGATTCCGAGCCACTTCGATATAGTCCGAAGGCACCACCATTTTGGAATACTCCTTCAACATTTTGCGGCGTTCATCTTCACTAAAACCGTGATGCATGTGTGCGAATATCTGATAAGAGCCATCTTCTTTTCGAAAAGCCAATAAAAAATCACGCAATAGGTCCGAGCGATCCCCATCCCCTTGCGCAAAACCAATAATTACCGCATCAAAAGTAAATTTAGGTTTCACCTTAAACACCGCAAATCCTTCCGTTTTGACCACGATACCTTCCGCCTTTCCGATCTCTACTTTTTCCTTAAAATACTCTACTATTGCTTTGGTGCTATCTGTTACAAAGTACTCTACTAGGTGAAAATTTCCCTTTGCAGGAAAAATATCTTTTAGCTGCTCAAACTTCTCAAAATTTGACTGCTTTCGACAATCCGTCTCTTCCTTCTCCATCAAATCAAAAGCCGCAAACTTGAGACCTTCCCCTCCCGACGCAATCGCAGATGTCACATTAAACATACGAGTACGCACTTGTGCATCTAGGTATAATTCACCCGCAACGAACAGCTTCTTAATGCCTTTTTTCTTAAAATGTTTTTCTAGCTCATCATGCAAATCAAGCCGCTCCAACACGCGCCCATTTCGATTAATCAACGACACTTCACCATCGACATAAGCCATGGCATAAAAGTGTCCATCATATTTGACCGAGACCAGATATTCCGTAAACTGCGCCAACCGCTTAGTAATCATTTCAGATTCAACCGCGATGTATCTCGAAGCATAATATTTTTTATAATTAACCGCTTTGGTTACAAATTCATTAGCCATTAGTGTATTGCTTTTAATTCCAAATTAGATAAGTGCATCAGTAGCATATAATCTTCTCCTTTCGTTCGACCTTCCAAAAAAACTCGGAAAGGCTGCCCATTTTCTTGAAAAATAACAGGACCTACCCCTTTGGCGCCACTACCCAACAACAAAAAACTCTTCTTCTCTTCTAGTTGCTTGGCCATCTCAAACAAAAAGTCATAGGTCAATCCCGAATCATGAAAAAGCTGATAAGTACGCACAAACACGAATTTATTGTACGATTTTTCTATAGGAAAATATTTACCAGACCATTTTAATGGCTCTTCACTGGTCACATTAGCATCCAAATGTCTCAAATCTCGCTCTTCTTTCAGCTCCCCACTAGGATCAAATACTTTTTCCTTTTTATTCACCCGATAGACCACCTTCAAGTCTTCATTCACATAGACCTTCGGACTGGCGCCCAAAAATCGCCCCGTAACTTCATAATCAATCTCAGGGTCTTCCTTCACTAAAGCTTCGGCAATTTTTTCCAAGTCATCGCCATATTTATCTTTTAGCCCATCAATAGAATTTTCAGCAATTCCCTTTATCACCTTGCGGTTAAAAACCTTATCATTGTTTTCATCCACCTTAAAAGCATTGGATGGCGGAGTAATCCCCTTGAAATTAATCAAGGTGTTTCGGCTCTTTTCGTTTGCAATATGTATTTTTCTTAAACTCATTTTTTTATTTTTTTTCTTTAGCTTTCGCAAATTCGCGCATCTTGACCAAACGGGCTGAGATCCGTTTTTGTACTAAACGGGCTGAAGCCCATTTTACTGCCAAAGCTCCAACAAACACCAAACGGACTGAAGTCCATTTTACTGTCCAAGACCAAACGGACTGAGATCCGTTTTTGTACCAAACGGACTGAAGTCCATTTTACTGTCCAAGACTAAACGGGCTGAAGCCCGTTTTACAGCATCCCAAAATCAAAAGCATCGTCCTCATCATCGTCCTCTGCGACCAAGTCTTCAACCACTTTTTCCAGACCAATAAACTCAAAAGGACTGATACGTCCAATCACCATAAAAACATGCCCTTGGCTTTCTATCAAAAAAGCATCATCATTATCATAATCCGTCCTGTAGTTGAACTTAAAATACAGTACTTTATTCTTTTTTAAAGCTTCCAATAGCCCCGACAAATCTGTTTCTTCTCCTTCGGGAATTAACTGATAAACTGCCTTGACAAACATTTGGAGATAGTCTTCGATACTCGCAGTTTGTAGCTCAATATTTTCCAAATCAAACGAAGACAAAATCTTTTCAATAGGCTTCCCTTCTTTATCTACCATTTTCATACTTGAAGACGGTACATATTCATTTTTTGCGTTCAGATAAATATATCCGACACTGCCTTTCGGCAAAATATGCTTACCATCTTCGGAGATAGTAGCCAATTGACATTTATTCCCGTCATCATCTTTGACTTCTACTTGCGTAAAGCCGTATAATTTCTTACGATCAAGCTTTTGGATACTCAGGGCGACCTGATTTCCTTCAAAACTAAGATTTAGTGCTCTTGCCATTTTTATTTATTTAGGACTGTTTAGGTGCTCCAATTTTTCAGCAGAAAATTAGGCATTTTATGGAAAAATTAGCCACCCCTAAATAGTCACTTTTTTACAACAGTCCTGCTTTAAGACACATCTGTCAACATGCCTTATACGATTATCTCGCCAAATTGCTCCACAAGTTACCATTTTTCATAAAATTCAATATAAAATTTTTAGAACTGACCTTATTGAATTGATATTCGCATTGTAACTCCTTTGAGCGCCTTCACATTGTTTTAGTACCAGACTATTCAGCACCCAAAAAATGAGCCAATGTGTACCATGCAAAAAAGGAATAATGCAGTTGTTTGGTCGCTTATTGTCAGAATCTTTGCACTTGCTGAACGCTGGGGTAATTGGGGACGGGCTAAAGCCCATCATACTGTACAGGGATGGGCTAAAGCCCATCCTACGGAGTGACAGCCCTTACAGGGCGTTGACAAGCATAATTCTGACAAATATAAATCAGGGCATCCTTTTCCGCTTTTTTTCCTTTGAGCAAAGGTAAGCTTTCGTCTTCTCGGGTGCTTGCGACGATGATGCGGTCAGGAATGTAGTGCGTCAAAATTTCTTGGGCTTTTTCTAAGGCATTGTCACCGATGATGGCAAATTCTTTAACACCTTGATGCAGTCCCAAAACACTATTGAGCCAAGCAGGAAAAGACAGTGGGTGTTTTTCGAGTGCGCCTTTTGATGTGGTGTACATTTTGGAAGCACTATCCAAATAATCTGATTTATCCAACAAAAGCCCAAGACGATTCAGGTTGGCGATCATGATGGTGTTGGTACTGGGAATCTCCGCATCATAAATCTCTTTTTTGCGCAAGATGACATCCTGTTGGCGGCTAGAAGTGGCAAAAAATAAATGCGTCTCTACATCATAAAATTCCTTAAAAAGAACTTCTGTTAAGGCGGCCGCTTGCGCTAAAAAAGCTTGATTAAAATCCAATTCATATGCTACCAGCAAAGCATCAATCATCAAGGCATAATCCGTTGATAATCCGTCAATGGAGACTTCGCCATTCATGAAAACATGAAACAAGTGTCCATCCTTTCCTAGGAAGTTATCCAACAGAAAAGTAATGTTTTTTAAGGCAATATCTTTATATTTTTTGATTCCAGTAGCTTGGTACGCAAGGACAAATCCCTTGCACATCAGGGCATTCCAATTCAGGAGTATTTTTTCGTCTCTGTGTGGTCTAACTCTTTGGTTTCGGTGTGCTAATAATTTTGCGGAAGCGGCATCGACTTTCGTCAAAAAAGACTCTTCCTTATCATCGCTTTGCACCCACAGGATATTTTTGCCTTCCCAATTACCCGACTTCGACACGTCCCAATATTTGGCAAATTCTTTAGCATCTATGCCCAAGACAACACCCAACTCGTCTTTCGTCCAAGTGTAAAAACGTCCTTCTTCTCCTTCAGAATCCGCATCCAAAGCGGCATAAAATCCACCATGCTCATCCATCATCTCGCGGGCGATAAAGTCAATGGTATGATTTAGCTTTCGCAAAATAAAAGGATCTTTTTCCTGTTTGTATTTTTGCGCAAGCAGTATCACCAAAAGAGCATTGTCGTAAAGCATCTTTTCAAAATGGGGTACCAACCACGTTTCATCCGTGGCATACCGTGCAATACCGCCCCCAATTTGGTCATAAATTCCCCCATTCAATATTTTGCGTAAGCTAAAATCAAGATGCGCCTTCGCTTGCTTATCCTGATAGTAATAATCCATCCGCTGCAAAAAGGAGAGCGTCATCAAATTGGGGAACTTCGGCGCACGCCCAAAACCGCCATTTTTGGGGTCTCCAGCATCCAAAACCTGCTTCAAAATCGAATGAAAAAAAGTATCGTCAAAATCCTTTTTTGCGGAAGCAGGCTGCAACATCACAAACTGGTCATCTCCCCCTTTGATGCGTTGTAAAATTTTCTCGGCTTGGGCTTCTACAGCTTCTCTATTTTCATAAAAATTGTAGGCGACAAAATTCAAAGTCTCCATCCAAGATGGTTGTCCGGCGCGGTTTTCTGGCGGAAAATAAGTACCCCCATGAAACGGCTTTAAATCCGGAGTCAGAAAAATATTAAGTGGCCAACCAGCAGTGCCAGCGATAATTTGACAAGCATCCATATAGATAGCATCCAAATCGGGTCGCTCTTCACGATCCACTTTGATACAGACAAAAAGCGCATTCATATAGTCCGCAACTTCTTGATTTTCAAAGGATTCGTGCTCCATGACATGACACCAGTGGCAAGTGGAATAGCCGATACTCACCAGTATGGGTTTGTTCTCGGCTTTAGCTTTACTCAGTGCTTCTTCACCCCAAGGATACCAATCCACGGGATTATTGGCGTGTTGTTGAAGGTACGGGCTAGACGAAAATTTTAGCCGATTCATCAATGGGCATCTTGCGAATAAGCAATCACTTTTAGTACTTCTGGTACATTGGAAGTAACTGCCCGACTGATGCCTGCCCGTAGCGTCATTTCGGACATACTACAAGTACGACAAGCCCCCGTATAACGTACGACCAACACCCTATCTTCCCTTAATTCGACAATTTCGACATTGCCCCCATCAGCGATTAGATGCGGGCGAACCGTATCGATGGCTTTTTCAATTTTTTGGAGTAATTCGGGATGTTGACTCAAAGACATAGAAGCGAATATTTTACCAAGAAATTAAGTTTATGTTGTAATATTAACAACAGTAGTAGGTGCTTTTGTGGTCACCCTATCTTCAACTGCTTTGGTCAATCGACTAGCCAACGCATCAAAAGGAGTCCGCATAGAATCCGTTAAAGCGGCTGGCATCCCAGCGTCTCCACCTTCACGAATACCCATAACGATAGGAATTTGTCCTAGTAAATCGGTACTTCCCATTTGCGCTAGTTTTTCGCCACCGCCTTGTCCAAAAATAAAGTATTTGTTGTCAGGCAATTCTTCGGGTGTAAACCAAGACATGTTTTCTATCACACCCAAAATCGGAACATTGACACTATCCAAACGGAACATATTCATTCCTTTCAAGGCATCTGCTACGGCAACATCTTGGGGAGTGGTAACCATGACTACGCCCGTAACAGGGGCCGTCTGAACGAGCGTTAATTGTACATCGCCAGTACCTGGTGGTAAGTCCACAATCAGGTAGTCTAATTCAGGCCACAGACATTCGTTAAAGAATTGTTGTACGATAGTGGATAACTTGGGCCCACGCAAAACTACAGCTTGCTCCGGCTCAATAATAAAACCAAGAGACATCACAGGGATACCATGCCCTTCTAAAGGCACCATCATCGGACGCCCATGAACATCCTGAATCATCGGTTTTTTACCTTTTAGCCCCAACATGATGGGAATCGATGGCCCATAAACATCCGCATCTAGGATACCGACTTTGTAGCCTTGATTTTTTAGAGCGATGGCGAGATTGACCGATACGGTAGATTTGCCTACTCCGCCTTTACCACTCGCTACGGCGATGATATTTTTCAGGTGTGGATATTTGGTTTTGCTGCTAGGATCAGCGACGACAAGGTGTAAATTCACGTTGGCATCTGGATAAATCTCTTGAATAGCTCCGATAGCGGAAAAATTCAATTGGCTCTTCATTTCCGTTGTCAAATCCCCTGTCTGCAATACCAAATGCACATTAGGTGCTTCGACCGTCAAGGATTTGATTAGGTTTTGCTCTACAATTCCCCGACCAGAAAGTGGGTCTTTCACTCGACTAAGGGCTTGAAGAATTCTATTTTTATCCATTTTTTTGGTTTGTTTTAGATGGGTAACAATGTGGTTGCTCTAGTGATAACAGTATTTTGACTTGCTTGTTTAGAATTAGTCAAAATTGGTGGGTGATTATTGTCATTTGGTCTTTGGTGCTGCCGCAGCGGCTTACTCTGTGGGTGTTGGGCGCTTTGGGGTTGATTTTTTTTGGTTGGGGTTGTTTTTGGTCTTTGGTGCGCTCGCTATGCTCGCTGTTGGTCTTTGGTGCGCTCCTTCGTCGCTTTTGGTCTTTGGTGCTGCCGCAGCGACTTACTCCGTGGGTGTTGGGCGTTTTGGGGTTGATTTTTTTGGTTGGGGTTGTTTTTGGTCTTTGGTGCGCTCGCTATGCTCGCTGTTGGTCTTTGGTGCGCTCCTTCGTCGCTTTTGGTCTTTGGTGCTGCCGCAGCGACTT
>CAMZKG010000004.1 GCA_947311105.1 uncultured Saprospiraceae bacterium | reverse complement strand
TATACCCGTTTACACCGTTATACCCGTTTACACCGTTATACCCGTTTACACCGTTATACCCGTTGCACCGTTATACCCGTTTACACCGCTCCGCACCCGTGTACACACCGGAGTAAGCTAAAACAATAAGTAGCAATAAAAACAATAAAGGCATCTGAAAATTACATATAAGTTAAACTACGCATTCAAACGTTTTGTTGGACAAGAATTACATGTCAATTGACATTGAAAAAAAAATATTTATTTTTCAACATCTCCATTTATTTTTCTGATAGGATGGCAATTAAATTGTAATTATTCTTAATCCCTAATTTTATAAGCACTAATACATCTGAAAAAGTGTAATTTGTATTCAAAACGACCCTACCGCTGTGGAAAACCCTTTAATTGTGTGGAAAACTATTAGCCCGCCCCATCTTTTCCACATTACAAGCCCCTATTATCCACATTTGTGGAGAAGCAATCGTATTTGTTTCACTTTTTTTGTCAATTATTTTACTTAGCTTTGAGACAAATCAAGGAAAAACGTGTGTTCCTGTTGTTATAATCGCAAAATATCTTCAATTTTGTCTAATCTAGTTAGCTCTGTCGAAGAAAAATAAAGCTTTTTAGCCCGCTTTCCTATGGAAACCACCCTTATACTTGAATTTTTCTAATATGTTTCAAGAAGAAATCAAAAAATGAACAAAGAACCCAATAAAAAACAACCTATTTCGGGCAACCGCTTTGGACGAAAGGCAAAAGTCAATGAAAGTTCAAACTATTTGTTTGGGAAGGTACAGCCACAAGCGATACCTTTAGAAGAAGCGGTTTTGGGTGCTTTAATGCTAGACAAAGAAGGTCTCGTAACCGTAATGGATATTTTGGTTTCATCAGCATTCTATGTGGATGCTCACCAAGAAATCTACAAGGCCATAATCAATCTTTTTGAAAAATCCCAACCTGTTGACTTGTTGACGGTAGCGGAGCAACTAAAAAAGAACGGAAAATTAGGAGACATCGGTGGGCCCCATTATTTGGTCGAATTAACAAATAAAGTCAGCTCTGCCGCCAATATCGAGTATCACGCTCGGATTATTTCGGAGATGCATATCAAAAGAGAACTACTTCATCTTTCCACGAAAGTGATAAATGATGCCTATGAAGATACGACAGATGTATTTGACTTATTAGAAATGGCGGAGCAAGGCTTATTTGCCATCACCCAAAATAACCTTTCCAAAAGTTTTGAAGATTTAAGCGGTTTGTCTGCTTTAGTGGTCAAAAAAGCGGAAGAGCTCTCCAAAAAGAAAGATGGATTTACGGGAGTACCTTCCGGTTTTACGGATTTGGATAAGATTACGTCAGGGTGGCAGCCATCGGATTTAGTGATTATTGCAGCTCGTCCAGGTATGGGTAAGACGGCTTTGACCTTGGCGCTTGCGCGAAATGCCGCAATGGATCATCAAAAAGGCGTCGCTATTTTTTCTTTGGAGATGGGCTCGGTTCAGCTTGCGCAAAGAATTATTGCCGCAGAAGCAGAAATCTCCATGCAAAAGTTAAGAAATGGTCAATTGGAAGGGCACGAATGGATCCAACTACAAAAAACCATTGAGCGGATGTCGGACGTCCCCATTTATATTGATGACACCCCAGCCATCAATATTTTTGAACTTCGCGCCAAATGCCGCCGACTAAAATCCAACTCAAACCTTGAAATGGTCATCATTGATTATCTACAATTAATGACCGCAGGCGGTGAAGGTGGAACTAAAAACAGAGAGCAAGAAATATCTATGATTTCTCGGTCGCTCAAAGCACTAGCAAAAGAATTATCAGTTCCTATTTTAGCCTTGTCGCAGCTGAGTCGTCAAGTAGAAGCTCGTGGTGGCGTAAAGCGTCCGATGCTGTCTGATTTACGGGAATCTGGGGCGATTGAGCAAGACGCGGATATTGTAACCTTTATTTATCGTCCAGAGTACTATGGATTGGATGTCGATGAAGAAGGCAACTCTGTAGCGGGAATGGCAGAGTTTATTATTGCTAAGCACAGAAACGGAGCGACAGGTACCGTAAAGCTAAGATGGATTGGAGATTATGCCAAGTTTAGTGACTATCAAGAAGTCAACTTTGAGAATATGCCCGACGGTATGGTTAGTGCTCCACAAACCAATGCCATTACTAAACCGTCCAAAATGAATGACGACGATATTGGGGATGTGCCTTTTTAAAGCAGGATTCAAAAATAACTAATTATTATTTTGATTTTTGACACTATTTTTTGCATCAAGGATGATTGGGGTACTGACACATTATCTGCAAAGGGCTCCCCAATTTTTAGATATTTTTGACTAAAGTCCCGTTGGCTGATTCCCCATTTATGGAGAAAGGTTTTGCGCCCGTCATTTTTTTTCACGCGCTTGGTTGATTTGGTACCAAAATGATAAACCAAGCTGGCGCCAACACCTTTAAACTGCCTAACCCCTGCTTCATAAAGCTTTTTGGCAAAATCAGGGTCGGAGCCCATACCAGGACTAAATTCCACACTCAACCCACCAACCAAATCCCAAACATCAACATGAACGACATTGGGAGGCCATGTACTTCCTGACCAATTATCCTTGTGCAGATTTGGATAGTCTTGCAACAACAAGTCTTCTTTAAAAGAATCGATGTCTCGACCATAATCTTTGACAATCACGCATTTATTGCCCGTATCAATAGGCTCTACCATCGTCGCCGATAGCATAAACTTTTTAGTCCCTAGAGCAGTGATTTCTTTTTCTAACGCCAAATCCCAATTCGGAAGCAAATACATATCATCATTGATATAAACAACATAATCAGATTGAATGAGCGAACGCGCAGCATTCAAAGCATAACAAATCCCGATATTTTCTTTGGCATAAACAAAGTCAATGTCTTTTTGACTCTGAACCCATTCTAGGCTGCCATCACTTCCTTCGTTAACAATTACAATGATCTGCAATTCATAAAAAGAATTTTTACGAATACTACCGATGCATAATTTCAAGTAGTCGAGATTATTCCACGAGGGTATCAATAAGCTAAATTGATATGCTTGGCTAGGAGTGCTTTGGTACTTTTGAATAGAATCAATCACCTTGCTTATTTGGCTGCTACTTCGACTTGAGTGTCTGCTTTCTTTTTGCTAAGCTCTACCATTTGATTGATTTCCAGACTCAAAAGAGACAGAATGCTATCGCTCAAATCTAGCTCGGTCAAAATACGCTCCTTTGTCTCCGTAAATTTATACTTGGCTTCAGAAAATAGATTTTGATAATACTGAACACCTTCCTTCATATTGCCCACAAATCGAGTCAAATATTTTTCCTGTTTTTTATTCATGGAGTCCCTTGATTCTTCGATTTGCCCCTTCAAATAATCAATGTACATTTTCAATTCTTTAATGTACATATTGGGTCGATCTGTTCTAGAGATGATGTTATTTCGACCATATACATGCCCCATCATTTCGGCTAGGCTTACCCGCTTATGAAAATACGCCATGTTGGGTCCTGGACAAACCAAGACCGCTTCTTTCTCTACCGTATTCTCTGCTCCAGCAACCATTACCGCAGAAGTCCCAAGTCCCACACATAAGCAAGATTTTTCTACGATTTTGCTATAAGCGATGTCATATTTATTCTTTTCGAGTCCTTGGCTGTCCAATTCTGCAATTTTTAATTTTTGGTACTGTCTGGAAGCCGCGCAAATTGGCTTTTCCGTAAACTCCGTATTGTAAGTCAAAAAGCGTCTAGGGCAAGGGCTACCAGGGCGTCCCGCATCAATCAAAGCCTGCTTTTCGGCATCTTTGGTATTGCCGCGCAAGCTATTAAACGGAATTCCCAAAGGAGAAATCCCACTCAAATACAAGTCATCTTCTTTTGCGGAAGCCAACAAGTCCATCGTCACATCATCTACCAAAGTGGCTTCAGGCACCAACAAAAAAGGTGTCCCCCACCCCACGGAATCGACTTGATAGTGGTCTAATAAAAACTCATGCTCTTCAGCTGTTCCCACGCCTCCTTGTGCCGTAATTTTCAACTCAAGCACTTCAGTAGGAATCACCCGCTCTTTTTTGGCTAACGCAACTTTTAGTATGTCAAAAACTTCATTGCGCAGCTCTTCTTTTCTATTCTTAAACTCTTCTAAGATGGGTCCTAGCAAGAAGCCGTCTGTTGCGAAAGCGTGTCCGCCACAATTCAATCCAGATTCAATTCTAAACTCCGAAACCCAAAGCCCCTTTTTTGCCAAAAACTTACCTTGGATAATGGCAGACCTAAAATCACTTACCTTTAATACAATCTTCTTTTTGATAAAGCCACCCACTGTCGGATAAAACCCATCAAACTCTTCGGCATATCCATACAATCTAGGGTTCATACCTGCCGAAAAGACCAATGAAGAAGCCAAATCACTATTGGCAAAGCCCCGAATACCTGCAAAAGCATCATTGTATTCGATAGGCAGTTTCTCCCCGTTTTTGTAATTCACCTGATCTACTTTTGTCATGATGTTGACATCAATAGAACCCATTGTAAAACTATCCTTAGCCCAACTTTTTATATCATCAAAACTAGGCACCTTCTCCATCAAAGAAACAAACTCCTTTTTGATTACCGAAGCATCCGGTAGCATATCCAAATATTTTTTCATCTCGCTACCCGCTTCCAAAGTAGAACCTTTGAGCTCTTCAAATCTTTGCGTCGCCAAATCATTCATCAAATTCAGATATGCAGTGATTCTTTTAGCCCGATAATCTTCGATTTTGGTGTTTATCTCCTCGTAAGGAAGTTTTAAGCGCTCGCAATACGCCTTTCTCATCTTTTCAATCAAAATGTCATCTCCTATAGAAATTACAGAACTGATTCCGTATTGAGCAACTTTTGCAGGACTATCCATCGTAAATCCCAATCCCATTACAGGAATATGCAGCGAATGTGCCTTTACCATAACCTTTGTTTTTTTGCAACTGTTATAGGTGCCCCTATTTCTATCTAAAAAATAGGGGCACCTAAACAGGTACTTTATTTTATACGCCCATAACAAGTAACATGGCGCAAGAATTAAACTCTACCCTTTCGGAAAAAAGAGTTTTACCTTTGCAAAGGTAAAATAATGCATCTTAAAAAACCTGATTCTCGGGGATTATTAACACTTTAAGTGGGTTGATTGACATAAATCATGGATTTTTGGTCAATTCTCCACCTACTATTTGGGTTTTTGACTGAATACAAAGCTTCCAAAGTGTTTTTTTCCTACTTTTGCCCAAACTCTACGCAAAATTGGATTTTTCAACAAAAGTAATTTGGATTACAGGCGCGTCTTCTGGTATCGGCAAGGCTTTGGCGCTAGCTTTCGCAAAAAAAGGAGCCAATATCGTCCTTTCTTCGCGCAAGCGTCCGCAGCTCGAAATAGTCCAAAAGTCCTGTGAAAGCTTAGGGGCGCAATGTTTAGTTGTCCCCTTAGACTTGGCAGATTCTAGTGATTTTCCCGCAAGGGCAGAAGAAGTCACCCAAAAGTTTGGAAAAATTGACATTCTAATCAATAACGGGGGCATGAGCCAACGCTCTCTCATCAAAGAAACCCCTTTGGAGTTGGATCGCAAGCTCATGGAAATCAATTATTTTGGCAATATCGCACTCACCAAGGCGGTCTTACCTTATATGCTTGCGCAAAAATCCGGGCATATCGTCACGGTCACCTCTATCGTCGGCAAATTTGGCTTCCCGCTCCGCTCCGCTTACTCCGCTTCCAAACATGCGCTACATGGGTTTTATGAGACCATGCGTGCCGAGTTAAAAAGGGACAATATAAGGGTCACCATCGCCATTCCCGGAAGGGTCAAAACCCAAATTTCTGTACATGCTTTGCTAAAAGACGGCACAACCAACAACAAGATGGACGAAGGGCAAGAAACGGGAATCTCCGCCGAAAAATGTGCCCAAGACATCATCAAAGCCATCCAAAATAACAAAAAAGAAGTACTCATCGGCGGCAAAGAAATATGGCTGGCGCACATTCGCAGATTTGTGCCTAGCTTGTACTATCGCATCGTTGACAAAGTAAAACCCACTTAATATGACTAAGGTAATTAGCGGCATTCAACAAATCGGCATCGGCATTCCTAATGTACATGAAGCTTGGAACTGGTACAATCGCCATTTTGATTTTGACATCCCCATGTTTGACGAAGCGGCGGAAGCGGGTTTAATGCTGCCTTATACCGACGGAAAACCACAACAAAGACATGCCATCCTTGCCCTTAATCTCAAAGGTGGGGGCGGATTTGAGATTTGGCAATACACCAGCCGCACGCCACAACCTGCTGATTTTCAACTACAACTAGGAGATTTAGGGATTTTTATCACCAAAATAAAAACGTCCAATATTGAAGCCGCTTTTCGTCAGCTTGCGCAAAAAAAAGCCCATCTCCTTTCGGAAATCATCCAAATGCCTGATGGTACATCTCACTTCTTTGTACAAGACCCTTACGGAAATATTTTTCAAATTGTACCCGCAAAAACTTGGTTTCGTCCGCAGGAAAAATCCGTTTTTGGTGGCGCATACGGCGCCGTCATTGGCGTTACAGACATCGAAAAATCAAAGGCTTTTTACAGTAAAATTTTAGGGTATGACACCGTTGTTTTTGAGCAAAAAGCTTTCTTTGACGACTTAAAAAATATCCCTGGCGGTCAACACAAAGTCCATCGGGTACTGCTAAAACATAGCCAGCCGCGGCAAGGTGCTTTTTCCAAACTATTGGGGCCTAGCACCATCGAATTAATCAAGGTCATCGACCGCACCCCACAAAAAATATTTAAAGACCGACTTTGGGGAGATTTAGGATTTATCCACCTTTGCTTTGACATTCGCAACATGGCGGACTTAAAAGCGGAATGTGAAACGCTGGGTCATCCTTTCACCGTAGATAGTGCGGATAGTTTTGATATGGGCGAAGCGGCAGGCCACTTTGCTTACATCGAAGACCCTGATGGGGCGCTGATTGAATTTGTGGAAACCCACAAAATCCCTATCGCCAAAAAGATAGGTTTTTACAAAGACCTAAAAAAGCGTGACCCCTTAAAACCACTACCCGATTGGATGTTGGGCGCTTTGCGGTTTAATCGGGTGAAGGCCTAGGGTGGTGCTTAATAAATTGTTGCTATTTTTTTGCCCAACAATTGCCCGAGCAATTGTTCTATTAAAACGCCTATTTTTTCTGCTCTATTTTCGCGCCATCCACCAGTAACATCTTGGGTTATCTTTGTGGACAAATAGACATGGACTGTAGAGTTGGTGATTTTATAATAAACACCCGTAATCGAATTCCATTCATTTGGTCTAATCCCGCGTTTTCCAATAATTCTTTTATTTATTTTATCCTTTGCTTGGATGCGATATCCTTTTGCTAATAGACTTTTAACAATTATTTCAACTAGCTCGTCTTCGGATATTTGAGCAGGTCTTTCGAAATAATACTCGCTTGATGATTTTAAAGTCCAAAAAGGGGTTTTGCTCCTTTTCAATTCCTTTGAATATTTGTCAAAATCAATAGAAGCTGGAAAATCCGTTAGTTTTGCCGTTGAAACACACCCCAAAGAAGTGATAATTATTAAAACTCCGATGTATTTGATTAAATTAGTACCCATGATTAAAATTTATTCATTCTATGTTTTCCTAGTTACTGCCAACTTACTCATATCCCCAAAAATAATCACCGTCTTTTGCATTTTTTGGCGAAAGCCGTCAAAAGAGAGAAGATGTTTGGTTTGTCCGTATCTAGGTAACTGCAAGATATATATTTTTTAGAATAATCGCAAGGTTTTTGCAAAAGCACACCAATTTAAGTTTCGGGGCTTAAGTCTCACGGCATCGGGATAGACTGCCTTCATGCATGCTTTCTAGGTAGTAAAACTTGAGTCATCCAATATAGGCATAAGACCTAACCAACAAAATCAACAAAACGTCGCACCAACTGAATCGTTTTTCGTCGCGCTTCCAGATGTCCCATGTGCCCAATGCCTTTCAAAATGTGAACATCGGCAATAGCGGGCAAGGTGGTTTGCTTTAGGCTTGATTCTAAAGGAATGGCTCCATCTTCTGTGCCGATTACAAACTGGACTGGGCAGCTAATTTGCGCAAGCACATCACTCGTATCCTTACGGTTGCGCATGGCATATAGGGCGGCGATGATGCCTTCGTCACTATTGCCCTTACCAAAGCGAATCACTTCGTTGACTATTTTGCGGTGTTTTTTTCGGTATTCGGGCGCAAATAGATTGGGGATGGTTGTCTTTGTATAAGCTTGGCCTCCATGTGTTTCCACAAATTTTGCACTTTTTAGCCGTTTTTGGCGACCTTCTTTTGAATCCGCAAAAGGCTGCGAGTGAAATAGACATAATCCTTTCAACAAATCTGGATATTTTTTTGCGAAAGCTAGCGCCGTATAACCGCCCATCGAATGTCCAATTAAAATAGCCTGGTCGATATTTTCGGCATCTAACACTTTTTTTACGGCATCTGCGTAGTCGGTAATCGATAGCTTCGTTTTAGCGTCTGACTGCCCAAAACCGGGCAAATCTATCTTAATCACGCTATATTTTGGCACTCGATGAATAAAGCCATCCCACATCCGCAAATCTTCTAAAAAGCCATGAATAAACACCACAGCCTGACTGGATTTGCCCGATTTGGAATAATGAACTCCTGTTTTAGTTTTATAAAAATAGTCCACTAGATCTGTTTTTGTCGAAAGAAAATCAAAAATAAGAAAAATTTTGGACAAGACACTTCGTCGGCTTTTGCCGTTCAAGCCCAAAAACAATTTTTTGATACCGTAAAAGCACCATTTCTATCAATACTCACCCCATAAATCTAAAAAACACCTATCTTCGCAGCCAATAGTTTTTAAACCGCATCGTTACCGTTATTAGGCTAAACTCAACAAACTTAGCCCAATACACACAAAAATAATAAAAATATGAACCGTTTTCTCCCTATACTCTTCATTTTGTGGCTACTACCGACCATCTCACAAGCTCAATTGCGTGGTGGATTCAAAACTGGACTTAATTTTTCATCGCTCAAAGGACCTTTATTGTCTGAAGATGGTGGCACCGAAACTTTTGAGCCTTCTACAGGATTTCATGTTGGTCCCGTCATTCAATGGCCCATAACCGAAAGCTTTGGACTAAAAGCAGAATTATTATACAATCAAGCGGGCGGCAAATATCACTTCGATGGCAATGGTTTTAATATCTTTAGAGCAGAAGATGGCACTAAGATATTGGCGATAGGAAAAAAGAAAATAGATTTGAGACTGCTCAACACCTACATCGATATTCCGATTATGGCGTATGGACGCGTTGGGGCTTTTCAGGTCGAAGGTGGTTTTCGATTGGGCTTTTTGGTTTCTTCTACCGCCGACGGAAAATTGGTCTTTAGCGGTAAAACAGAATTAGGTACGCCTGTCGCCGAACAGGAGCAAACTCTCTTTTACAACTACAAGAAAGACAAGGCGGGTGAAGCCAATTATAGCGAAGCTACCAACATCTTGTTGGACGGCAAAAAAACAGAAGTTCCAAGCAAACTAGGGGCTTACTTCTTTGAAGATGAAAAAGAAAAGTTTTTTAATACATTTGACGTAGGGCTTTCTGTCGGCGCGTCCTACTTTATTGGTCGTTCACTTTATATCGGCGCTAGGGCTAATTTTGGGCTCTCTGATGTCACAAATAACAAGGCTGACTTTGACCAAATCAAGACGGATGGCCTAAATCTCATTCGACAAGCTGATAAAGATAAAAATTTTCAAGTACAACTAACTGTTGGATTTAGCTTGTAAGTGTCGAGACACGAATTTATACGACTTATACGAACGTATTATGTCGTGATTAGTATAATTAGTGAAAATTTGTGTCAAAAAGCTTCTGCGACACTCACATTAACAAATCACTGTAAGACTGATCAATAAAATCATCTTGGCCTACTTTTAACAGCTTGATATAATATTTACATTGTTTGTTTAGATATTCTTCTGAGAATTGGTCACCTTGACTAATAGCTTCTATTTCCATAAAGTGACCTAGTCCTTTTACTTCGTCAATGTGAAACTTTACATTATCAATAAAATAGATTTCTCTTTTCTTATCCACAACGACTTTGACAGCCATCGACTTGAGCAACACTTTTTTTAGGGACTCGACGTCATTATGTGGATGAAATAGCTCGACAATGGACTTTTTAATCCCTTTTGCTTCGATCCTATCATAAAAAATCAAGGTATTTTCAATATTTCCTTCTCTAAGCTTCAGCCTTCCGGAAGGCACCCCGAAGTAAGTATCAATCTGATGATCTTCCCCTTTAAAAACCGCCTTATTCTCTAAGAGAATCCGTCTAATCAAATCGGGATTAGCACAATGTGCTTTGATTTCTATATTTAGGATATCCATTGGTTTGAATTTGGGGAAGTGTAAGATTAAAAATCCCATAGAACAAACTGCTCTATGGGACAATTGGTATTAATGGAGTAATGCAGAAAACTCATCTAAAGCTCATCAAAGCTGATAACTACTTTTGGAGTAGTCGGCCTAGCCTGACAAGTAAGGATAAACCCTTCTGCTATCTCTTCTTCTGTAAGAGAATGTGTCTCTTCCATGGTGACTTCTCCTTCTATTAGTTTTGCGCGGCAAGATGAGCAAACGCCAGACATACAAGAAAATGGCGCATCAATATCTTCTTCTTGGGCAGCGTCAATGATATTTTCGTTTACATCATTATGCACGTACTCAAACTCATCATCATCAATAATAATGGTAATCTTGGCTCCCTTTATGACTTCTTTGGACATCGTTATTTATTTTGGGGCAAATATATAAAAAAAGTGCGTACCACAGTCCTGTGATATGCACTTTTTAGTATATAAAAAAGAAAAAAAATTAGCCTAGCTTGTTAACAAATCTAGTTAACTTACCCTTTAGGTTAGCGGCTTCATTTTTATGAATGGTATTTCGTTTTGCTAATTTGTCAATCATAGAGATAACTTTCGGCAAAAACTTTGCAGCTTCTGCTTTATCTTCCATGTTTCTCAAATTTTTGATCGCCGTTCTAGTAGTTTTTTTGTAGTATCTATTAGACAAACGCTTTTTAGCGTCTTGACGAATTCTCTTTAGTGCTGACTTATGATTGGCCATTATACATTTGATTTACTTTTTCAAAATGGAGTGCAAAGATAAGGGTTTTATTGTAAAATGCTAGATTATTCTTGTTTTTTTAGCTTTTATATGTAAATATTTGAGCTTACTCCGAGTAACCAGCGCCCAAAATCCGTCGTAAATACAACCAACTTGGTAGAAAAAACAATTATATTGCCCCTAAAAAGACTCAAATTGCGTAGGTATTCATATTGACCACAGAAAAAGAAGCCATGAGAGACAAAACAACTGCCGGAATACTAGCACTAACACTAGGTGTTTTTGGCGTTCATCGATTCTATCTTAGACAACCCTTTCTGGGTATAGTATATATATTTCTGCCTCCTATCTCTGCGATTTTGGGCTTCATTGATGGCATCCGGCTGTTAACGATGGATCAAGATGATTTTGATGTAAAGTATAATAGAAACCAAACAGGAAAAAGCAGAAGAGCCACAAAAAAAGAACGAAGATCCAGCCGCAGCACACAATCACGAGTGAAGCCAAGGCATCGAGTTGATGCGACTTCGAGCCCAACAACCAACCATGACCGCACAGAAAGAAAGGTAGAATTCAAGAAGTTTCATACGCAGGGGCAAAAATATTTTAAAGATTATCAGTTTGACGAAGCCGAAGAATCCTACCTAAAAGCGCTGAGAATAGCACCAGACCACCCCAAACTACTCTATGACCTAGCCTGTTTGTATTCTATGAAAGAAGAAGCGACCAAAGGTTTTGAATACTTAGAACTCGCTGTACACAAAGGCTTTAAAGACATTGATGACATTGACACCAATCCGACCTTGGCCTATTTAAGAATTCAAGACGAGTTTTTAGATTTTGCGAAAGCAGGATACAAAAGAACATCAATCAAAAGTGAAGAACATGGCGTTGAATTGCTCGAACAGCTTAGACAATTGGACATTTTGAAAAGCAGAGGCATCCTGACAGAGTTAGAGTTTGAAGAAGAACGAAAAAAACTCATCCGTTAACACTTCCAAAAGGAACACTTTGACCTTTTTTTTCGTTATCTTTGTGTGTGGATGCACATCCTTTCAACCCTGGACACAATGTTTGCGAAGCAATTAATATCAATAGAATTAGAACCACTCAAGACATCGGACACGGGCACCGAAGCGCTTGCGCAAATGAATGATGTACATGTGCAGCACCTTCCCATCGTCAATCATCAACAGCTATTGGGTGTTATTTCGGAAGAAGATATCCTTAGTTTTGATTTAGACGAAGTTATTGGCTCCTACAAATTATCTCTACGCAAGGCATTTGTCGAAAATTCAGACCATTTATTTGAAGTGATGCGTGTAATGGGGGCTGAAGAACTAACGCTCTTGCCCGTAGTCGATGAAAATAAAAACTATGTAGGCTCTATTCGTATGCAAGACGTCTTGAATAGTTTTTCTAAAATGGCCTCTTTTGTAGAGCCTGGCGGAGTCATCGTCTTAGAAATGCAACGCCATGAATATTCTATGCACGAAATTGCTCGTATCGTTGAAGGTGAAAATGCCAAAATTTTAAGCTTTTTTGTGGGTTCACATCCTGATTCGCAAATAGTCGATGTCATGCTCAAACTAGACCGCAACCACGAATTAGGCGGAATCCTAAGTACTTTTAACCGCTTTGGCTACAACATCAAGGCTTCTTTTGTTAGCGACGAGTTTATGGACTCTCTCCAAGACAATTACAATAGCCTGATGAATTATCTTGACATGTAGCCCCTTACTCTCCCAACAGCACAAAGTCACCCAGTGTGCAAAGCGAACGTCTCAACCAGCGAGCGAAGCGAACGTCTCAACCAGCGATGTCCGAAGGACAAGCGTCTCAACCAGTGAGCAAAGCGAACGTCTCAACCAGCGATGTCCGAAGGACAAGCGACTCAACCAGTGAGCAAAGCGAACGTCTCAAC
>CAMZKG010000003.1 GCA_947311105.1 uncultured Saprospiraceae bacterium | reverse complement strand
TTGACATTAAATACGAGCAAGGCCCACAAGCCATTAAGAGTGAAGATGGATTTTTACAGGGTTTTGTTTTATTCGATAAAGAGACGGGGTATTCGGAAGTAGAAGTGGTGAAGAATACGCAGGCATATTTGCAAGAAAAGATTGATGCGGGAGAGTTAAAAGTTCCAGCAGGTGTGAGTTATAAATTTGCAGGAAATTATGAGCAACAAATACGCTCCAATAAAAGGTTGGCGATCGTCGTACCCATTGCTTTGGCGTTGATATTTTTAATTTTATATTTTCAGTTTAACTCGGTGATGACTTCTTTAATGGTATTTTCGGGTGTTTTTGTCGCCTTCTCTGGTGGTTTTATTTTGCTGTGGCTATATGGTCAAGATTGGTTTTTGAATGTGGACTTTTTTGGAATGAATATGCGAGATTTATTTCAGATGAAAACCATTAATCTGAGTGTGGCTGTATGGGTCGGCTTTTTGGCATTATTTGGTATTGCAACCGATGATGGCGTTTTGGTAGCGACCTTTTTGCAAGATAGTTTTGAGCGTAACAAGCCGACATCTATCCCTGCGATTCGAGATACAATTGTCGAAGGCGGTAAGCGTCGAGTGAAGCCCGCCATGATGACTACTGCCACCACCATTTTGGCTTTGCTACCCGTGCTATCATCGACGGGAAGGGGCTCAGATATTATGTTGCCGATGGCGATTCCTAGTTTTGGTGGGATGTTGTTGCAGATGATTACTATGTTTACAGTGCCAGTGCTTTATTCGTTGTGGAAGGAATCTAATTTTAGAATTCAAGGCTTTGTTAAAAGTAACTCTTTAGCTTCCTAAAAAAGAAAATCATGATTAGAAAAATAAGTGTAATATTACTGTTCTTGTTTGTTGGATTTGCGACTAAAGCACAGACAATCAATGAGTTATTACAGATGTCCGTCAAAAATAGTCCTAAGCTAAATGCGGTAAGATTGGAGTACGAAGCGGCTCAAATGGTCAAAGACCAAGTAGGGGAATTGCCAGATCCACAGGTGGGTTTGGGCTTGCCCGTATTGAGGACAGAGACTCGATTGGGAGCGCCTATTGTTACCGTTAGCGCATCGCAAATGTTTCCTTGGAAAGGCACATTGAAGGCCAAAGAGCAGGTCGCTGTCGCCATGTCTAAGACAAAGTACGATGACATTGAAGCGACCCGTTTGGATATGGAATACCAGATTCGGACGGCTTATTATCAGCTGTATTTGTTAGCTAAACGACAAGCCATTTTACGAGAAAATCTGGCCGTTAATAATAGTCTAGAACAAGTGGTTTTGGGGCGTGTAGAAAGTGGTAAGGCTATCGCTTCAGATGTGTTGAGAATACAAATAAAGAGCAAAGAGATTGAGCAAAAGATTAAGGTCTATGAAGCGCAGAAAAGGAAATATGAAGCGCAGATAATCGAATTAGTAGGTCAGGATAAGTTAGACAAGAATAGGGTAGTGGTGATGGATGATGAGCTTTCGCAAATACCTATTTTGAATTTGGGGTTGCTGGATACAGCTTTCGCCAAAATCCAAATGAATTATCCGATGTTAAAAAAATTGGATGCTATGATTGAAGCATCAAGAGCGGTGCAACATCTGAATGACCTTTCGGAAAAGCCTTCTTTTGGTGTAGGACTGAGTTATAGCTTGGTGCAGAAAAGAAACGATGCAAATCCGTTGCATAATGGGCGAGATATATTGATGCCCACCTTCAAAATATCGGTGCCTATTTTTCGGAAAAAATATGGTGCCAAAAATCAAGAAGAGATCTTAAAGCAAAAATCCCTTTTGGATAAACGATCGGCTTTGGAATTAAAAATCCAATCTAAGCTGAAAATGGCTCTATCCGACTATGAGCAAGCCATCTTGCAAATTGATTTAGCCAAAGATCAACGAAGATTGACAAAATCCGCTTTTGACATGTTGTTGTCTTTTTATAGTGCCAAAGGCCAGCGATTCAATGAATTGTTGAAGCTCCAAGACCAGCTCTATAATTATCAGCTCCAAGAAGAAATTGGAAAAGTAAAATTATTTTTGGCGCAAGCCAATTGGAAACGTTGGGGTTTGTTGGATTGAATAATGTAAACCAAATATTGGCCTAGTTATTTTTTAGCGTCAGCCAAACATCTGGGAACCTAAAATAAAAAAAAATGAAGAATAAAATCATAATTATTGGCTCCATAATCGCTGCATTTGCCTTGGGATATTTTATATCTCCAAAAGCAGCAAATAATATGCAAAATGCTGTGCATCAGCATGATAGCGCAGATGAAACTATCTATACCTGCTCTATGCATCCGCAAATTAGACAAAATGAACCAGGTAATTGTCCGATATGCGGCATGATACTCATTCCAGTGGATAGTGATGGTGGTGGCAATAAAAATCCACTCGTTTTTGAGATGACGCAAGAAGCCGCTACGCTTTCGGGCATTGCGACTACGAAAGTAGGAGAAGGGGGTAGTTCGATAAAAAATGGGCTAAAGTTAACAGGGAAAGTGCAAGCCGATGAGACGACTACTGCAAGTATTGTTGCTCATATTCCAGGTCGAATTGAGCAGCTCTATATACGCTTTACGGGAGAGCATATCAAGATGGGCGATCGAGTGGCGACTATTTATTCGGCGGATTTAATTGCTGCCCAGCGTGAACTATTGGAAGCGGACAAAATAAAAGACATTACCCCAGCTCTTTTAGAAGCCGCCAAAAATAAGCTACGATATTGGAAGATTACCGAGCATCAAATTGATAAGATTCTAGCTTCTAGAAAGATACAGGAGAACTTTGATATTTATTCGGAATATTCTGGAGTTGTCACCAAAAGAAAGGTGTCAGTGGCTGATCACTTGATGGAAGGTTCGGTACTATTTGAGATTCAGGATTTGTCCAAAGTTTGGGCTGTTTTTGATGTGTACGAAAATGATTTAGGTAAAATAAGGGTAGGGCAGAAGGTGAAGTTTTCTGCTGCGGGGATTCCTAACAAAACCTTTACCGCTGTGATTAATTTTGTGGATCCGCTGATACGCCCTGATACTCGGACTGCTTCTGTACGTGCGACTATTCGTAATACTAATGGAAAGATAAAACCCGAGATGTTTTTGTCTGGTGTCATTCAAACGCCTTCTTCTAAAGGCAAGAAGGTGGATTTATCTGTTCCTAAAACAGCGGTGTTGTGGACAGGGGAACGCTCCGTTGTCTATGTCAAACTACCTGATGCCAAAATACCTTCCTTTGAGTTTAGAGAAGTGGTTTTGGGAGATGTTGTCGGTAATAACTATCTGATTAAGAGTGGTTTATCGGTAGGAGAAGAAGTGGTTACGAAAGGTGCCTTCGTTATCGATGCTTCGGCTCAACTGAACAATCAGGCTAGTATGATGAATCGATTGGTATCTATAAAAAATGCCCCTAAACCTAAAATAGAAATTCCGAATTATACCGATTCGCCTGTTGAATTCAAAAAGCAATTGGCATCCGTTGCACAATCCTATCTAAAGTTAAAAGTTGCTTTTGTGAAAACAGATGCCGTGTCTGCTGCTAATTTTGCGAAAGCCTTTAATGACCAATTGGCAAATGTAAAGATGAAGTTGCTAAAGGGAGAAGCACATTTATATTGGATGGACAAACTAAAGGCATTAGGAGCGCATTCAAAAAGAATAACGGAGTTAAAAAATGTAGAAGAACAACGTCGCCAATTTCAATTTCTTTCAGATACCATGATAGAAGTACTAAAGGCTTTTGGTTCCAACCAAAAGCTGTATGTGGAGCATTGTCCGATGGCATTTGATGGGGAAGGAGCGGATTGGATTAGCTCTGAATCTAATATTATGAATCCGTATTTTGGCTCTGCAATGATGAAGTGTGGTAGTGTGGTGGATTCTTTGAGCTTGTAGAATCCAAAGAATGAAATATAATTTTGTTAACCAAGACTATTGATGTCTTGAAAAATTAAAAATATGAATAGCAATGGTTCGGTCATTATTTTGGCAAAAAAGAAGAACTAACCCCATAAACACGGGCTTTTTTCTATTTAATGCAAGTTATGTCTTTGGCTGAGTTGCGTAAAATAGAAGTTATTGCCTGAAGTGAAGTTTGAAAAAAAACGTACCTAAAACCCCGTAGCCCGTAGGGCAGCTTAGCCCATAGCGAAGCTATGGGCTAAGAGAAGGTTTGTGGTGTAAATACGTAGGCGTAACGGGTCACGGTATGAACGACCGATCCCGAAGGGTCGGGGGCGGCAGCGACCGAAGGGAGAGAACGGCGGTAGCCGGCTACAACACAGCTTTCAAGCACCTTCAAATTTTGCCTTAATCAAGGAAGACGTTGGAGGCGTGGCAGGCTACGTCGGAGTATTGTTTTTTTTACCGAACCATTATTACATAAAAACAGCCAATTTCTTGTAACCCCTTGACCTTTAACCCTTTATCTACCACCAGTACTTTCACCGTTACCAATACCATTAAATTAAGTATTAATGTCTTTTGCGGTGTTTTTTCTTTTTACTAGATTTTTTAGGATACTTCCGAGTTTTTTTGATGACTTCAAAATGGGACGATTTCATCAGATCTTTTTCCGTAGTGTTTTTGACTCTACGCAACAGGTATCTACCGGCCGAAAGGCTAAAAACTTTGTTTTTGGCGATATTGCCTAGCTGGCTAGTAGCGGAAGTATTGGCTAGGCTACCGCTATACGAGAATTCGACAATCAAGGTATTGATTTCTACTCCAATTCCAGCAAAAAGTCCAAGGTCTAGCCGTTTGTAAGAATAAATATCGTCTGAATCATTCCAATCGACTTGATGGCCTAAGATGGTCGTTTTTTCGGTTAATTCTTTTTCGGTATGCCATTTTCCAGTTAAACCAACATTTATTTGTGGCCCTACGGCAGCAAAATATTTGAAGCGACTATTTTGGGATTGCATCTTTAGCCTTACGGGAATCTCCAAATAGGTCATAGAACGTTTTCCCTTGACGGTGTATTGATACCCAGAATTAGGCTTTGTTTTGGTGACTTCCATACGGTAGCCTTTGGTCGAAATCCCTAGTCCACTCTCCAAAGAAAGATTATTGTTAAACGCAAAATCTGCCATCATCTCAAAATGAGCACCCATTTTGCTCGTGGGCTTGGGGGCAAGGATAGAATCATTGCTGGAGATTTTCATATTTGTAAGGTTCATTCCTGCTCGAATTCCCAGTTTTTGGGCTTGAAGCGTCGATGTCAGCAAGAAGAGCAAGCCGATAGCAAATAATTGATAGTATTTAGGCATAATTAATTTTTTTGGTTGTGCTTATCTCTTATTCAAGTATGTTGCCAAATTGTCGCAAATAGAGATTTTGGGGCAATTATTTTTATGAGCTGCTAGATAACACAAAAAATACTTACTTAAGTTTCGGTGGTTGAAAAGACCGTGGTTGTTGATATTGTCAGTTTTTGGAAAAAATTAGCCGAAGAAAGCTTGACCGTGCTTGCCATTTTGGATTGGAGTTATTTCTTCTATAGAAAATAGCCAATTTCTTGTAAACCCTTGACCTTTAACCTTTTACCAGTACCCCGAAAATTAAGTATGTATGAAGCCAATCTATCCCAACACCGTTAAACTTAACTACTGAAAATTAAAATACTTAGCCTAGCGCCTAGATTTTGAACCCATCCATATCTTCGGTGTAACAAGCAATACATCAAAGAATTAGAAGATTATGAAGTATTTATCACTTATCGTGTTGTTGAGCTTTTTGACGACAACCATCGTGGCTCAAAGTCCTGAGCCTATTCCATCCATGACCCGTGTCCAAAAGTCGTATGACTATTACTTTGAGCAATCGGTACTTTGGGAAAGGGTCGTAAAGAAAACGCCATCGAATAAAAAGGCTTGGCTCTATTATTTTTTGGCGGCTCGATATGCCAATCATTTTTCGAAAGAAGCTCAGAGCCGATTTGATTTGGAAGGTATTATTGCGCAAGCAAAAGAAGCTATTCCAGAGAGTTTTGAGTATTATTATATCAAATATCGACTTTTTAGCGATTGCAAAAATTTATATAGAGCCAACGAAATCGACCCCGATCGCAAAATTGCATTACATGATTTACAAACGTGCTATTTGGTGGATGGCGACCTGAAAAATGCCCAAAAATATGTGGAAAAATGGTATGAAACGGGCGATTGGTCTCCTTCTGTTTTTCGGTGGAATTATAATGTGTTGGCATCGCTTGCGCCAAATGCGTTGATGCTTTCATGGGGTGATAATGACTCTTATCCGATATATGCACTGCAATCCATCAAAAAAATAAGGCAGGATGTAGGCTTGATAGTGATGCCTTTACTTTGGAAAGATAGCTATCGGGAGCATGTGTTTGCACAAAATGAGATTGCCCCTTTCGGGAAAAAAAGCAGTGATTTTGCTAGTGAGTTTGACTATTATGCCGCTATCGTGGATCATATCCAGAGTGCATCTAATCGACCACTCTATATAGGTGTCGCAGGCTCTAAGGTGTTAAAAAAACGATATGAAGATAGCCTTTATTTAGTTGGGCTGGCTTATAAGTTTAGCCCTACGGAGTTTGATAATATTTCTGAAATTCAAGATAATTATGAGCACAAATTTTTGTTGGATGACCTGAAAGTTAATTTATCCAACGATATTAGTCGCCCGATAGCCGATCAATTAAATTTGAATTATATACCTTCTTTTCTTCTCCTTCATGATAGATATAATGCGCTGGCAGATGACGAAAAAGCGAAGGATTTAGAGCAAATTATTACGAATATCGCTAAAAGTAATCACCAGTCAACAGCGATTGCTAAATACTTTAAGAAAGAACGCCCAATCAAAAATACGGTATTTAAAGTAAAAGATTTGGTTCGTCCGATGAAAAAAATAAAAAATAATCTTTACGCTAGTGAAACGGAAGTGAGTATTGGACAATACAATCAATTTATTCAAGATTTAGAGCTGAATAAAGAACAGGACATCTTACAGCGTGTGTTGTTTGCTCCGACAAGCTGGGCAGATTTCTTGACCGATGAACAAAAGAAAAAATATGCCAATCAAAAATCTGCTTATAATAAAAATGGAGAAGTGAAAAAATATTGGGTTTTGAATGATGAAAAATTTGAGCCGGGTAATCCATCTTCTCCCAATTATCCCATTCAAAATATCTCTTGGGAAGCAGCCAATGAATATTGCCAATGGATTACTAAGGTCTATAATTCATCTACCAGCCGGAAAAAGAAATTTAAAAAGGTTATCTTTAGATTGCCTACGGAACAAGAATGGGAGCTTGCGGCACATGGTAAAAAATCAACAAACTTCGCGTGGGGCACCAATTCTGTCCAAAATGGTAAGGGGTGTTTCTTGTGTAATTTTGATGCGCCAGATTGTGGTGGGTGCAATGGTAAGAATAAGAAAAAAAGTAATGACGGTGCTTTTTTTACAGCGATGGTCGATGCTTATTTTCCTAATGATTTTGGCTTGTATAATGTGACAGGGAATGTGGCAGAAATGGTTCAAAATCAGACGATTACGAAAGGTGGCGGTTGGAATAGTCGTCCTGAAGATTGCAAAATATCGGCTAGGATTTCATCCGAAGCACCTTCACCCAATATCGGTTTCAGAGTGTTTATGGAAGTACTTGAAAGTAAATAATTGACTAGTAAAAAGAAATATAAAAAGTATCGGGATCGTGAGCTGATGCAAGCAATCGGCAAAGGGGACGAAGTCGCCTTTGCTGTTTTGTATGCACGATACCACGAAAAAATGCTTCGATATTTTTTAAATATGTTTTTTTATAATCGTACCAAATCGGAAGATTTTGTCCAGGATTTATTTATTAAATTGATTGAAAAAACAAATCTTTATGACACAGAAAAGAAATTTTCAACATGGATTTATAGCCTTGCGGCAAATATGTGTAAAAATGAATTTCGGCGCATGAGTCGAAAGCCAATGGTGTTTGATTTGCCCGAAGTAAGCATGGAGCCCGCAAATATAGGGATGGATCTGGAGCCGCAATTTGCACAAGTATTAGAAGCAGCATTAATGACTTTAGACGAAAAACATCGCGCCTGTTTTATCCTTCGTTATCAAGAAGGGTTTACGGTGGCAGAAGTAAGCCAGATTTTGGATTGCCCGAAAGGGACGGTGAAGTCTAGGCTTTTCTATGCGCTTAAAAATTTGGCGAAGCACCCGCAGCTTGCCCTACAATTTCAAAATATTCAGTTATGAAAGACAACGATACTAATTTTGAGCAGTTTGAAGCATTGCTAAAAGAAAAGGGATTTGGTGACCTTTCGGAAAAAGAGCGTGAATTCGTAAAAGAATTTTGTGACTCTGCTCAGGAATATGGGCTGATGCAAAAAATGATTTTTGCGCAAGCACCTGCCATCACATCGACTATTCTAACTCCCCAAAACCTTTTGGATAGGGTGGCGAAAAAGGCACAACCTTCTGGTTATCAAAGATTTGTAAGCTTCAAAGTGCCATTTGGGATATATCTATTATCGTTGTTTACCGTTTTTGGTTTAACTTATTTTCTTAAACCAAATCGAATAGAAGTAATTAAAACAATCAAAGAAGTACCTAGGGAAATTATCAAAGAAGTACCCAAGGAAGTTATCAAAATAGATACCATCGTACAATTTGCTTATCGGGTAGATACCTTTTATCTAAAAGAAAAAAAAGTGACTAAAGAGATGGTTAAGACTCCTGCTCCCGTGGCAATTGTGAATAATCCATCAAAAAAAACTTTATCCAAAAAGAATAAACATTCCAAAGGTAGAACCATCAAGCAGGATGCCGATTTAAAGGTTTTCTTTACGGATATTCGGTAGGTTTATGGGAGAGATGCTTGTTGTTGGGTGTATGAATGCTCCTAAACAGCATCTACGTCATCTGTCTAGCTAATGAGGGTCAAGTCTTGTTATGTAGATGTAGCCTTTCTTTGTGTCAAAGGTTGGCAGTCATTTTTTTTCCTTGATTAAATCTTGAAATAATGAAAAATAATATTGTCTGTGTCTTGCTTTTATCTTTGGTCGGATCGGTTTTTATCCAAGCTCAAAACTTGAAACCCTATACTGTCGGGGCAGAGACGACAGGGGATGTGAGTGGTGTCACCACCAAAACAAAGTCGGCACTGAAATCAGGTGGATTCGAGATTTTGGGGGTTTATACGCCTGCAAAGGACGTCAATCGTCGTGTTATCATTGTTACTTCTCCCAAATTAAAGGCAGCGGTCAAAAAAGTGGGCGGTTTGACAGGGTTTGCGGCTGCATTACGGGTCGCAGTAACGCAAGAAGGTGGGAAAATTATTATTTCTTATACGACACCCGAATATTGGGGGAATGCGTATTTCCAAAAGAAGTATAGCCAAGTGGCTAGTTATTATACGTCTATTTCCAGCCAATTTAGATCCGCTTTGGGAAGTCTGGGTGCTAATGGTGGGGTACAGTTTGGTTCAAAAAAAGGATTGTCGGTTTCTAAATTACGCAAGTATCATTATATGCTGGGGATGCCTTATTTTGAAGATAACGAAAAGTTAAAATCTTTTGGTAGTTATTCAGCTGCCGTAGCAAAAATTGATGCCAACTTGGCTCGTGGAATTGCAAATACCCAAAAAGTATATGCTGTGGAAATACCTGGGCAAAATATAAAGTTATATGGTATCGCTCTAAGTGGTTCTAAAGGTGAAGGTACATTTTTGCCTATTATTGACAAGGACACACCAAAACATACAGCATTTTTACCTTATGAATTACTGGTTTCTGGAAGCAATGTCTATATGCTGCACGGGCGGTATCGAATAGCTTTGTCCTTTCCAGATTTGTCTATGGGGACTTTTACTAAGATTATGTCCACTCCTAAGGATATTAAGAATATGCTAGTTAAGGTTGTACAATAACTTATTAGTAATCAACGTGTTGTAAATTTGAACCTAGATAGCATGGCTATCTAGGTTCTTTTTTGATAATACAATTAGTGAGCCTGATCCAAAGCAACGGTTCGTTTTTTTTAGCAGTAAAAGAAAAATAAATCCTGCAAACATGGGCATTTTTTATTTAACGCAAGTTGTAACTGTTTAGGTGCTCCTATTTTTAGACAGAAAATAGGCATTTTTGTGTATGTTGAAGCGTCTGAATCAAAGTTTGAAAAAAGTAAATATGCGATCGACCTAAAACCCCCGTAGGGGTTTCCCTGCTTAGCCCATAGTGAAGCTATGGGCTAAGAAAGGTTTGTAGTGTGAATACGTAGGCGTAGCAGGTCACGTCGGTGAACGACCGATCCCGCAGGATCCCGCAGGGTCGAGTACGGCAGTGCTCGAAGGGAGAG
>CAMZKG010000002.1 GCA_947311105.1 uncultured Saprospiraceae bacterium | reverse complement strand
TCAACCAGCGAAGCGACTCAACCAGCAAAGTCCGAAGGACAAGCGACTCAACCAGCGAAGCGACTCAACCAGCAAAGCGACTCAACCAGCAAAGTCCGAAGGACAAGCGCTCAACCAGCGAAGTCCGAAGGACAAGCATCTCAACCAGCGAAGTCCGAAGGACAAGTGACTCAACCAGCGAAGCGACTCAACCACCCATCAAAAAAGTAAAATCAAAACCGCCAAGCCACGATTCTACTTTGTTTTTGTCCTTGTCCCATCTCGATGGTAACGACTTCTTTGGTACGAACTTCTTTCAGCTTTTTATAGACGGCTCTAAGATTGGATTGCTTGGAGACTAAAGTCGTAAACCATTTTACGACGTAGGGATAATGCCTACTCTCCTGAATCAAGGCTTCTACAAAGGCAATTTCTCCGCCCTTATACCAGAGTTCGCTATTTTGTCCGCCAAAATTTTGGATAAGCTTTGGATTCTTTTTGCCTTTTAGATTTTTAAGTTTTCGGCTGGTTGATTTGGTCACTTCCGCGAAAGAAGCGTGGAACGGGGGATTACAGATAGACACATCAAATTTTTCTCCACTTTGCAGAATGCCACGGATAAATCTACTAGAGTGGGGTTGATGTCGCAATTCTATTTTTTCTGCAAAGAAGCTATTTTCGTCAATGATTTTTTGAGCGGATTCGAGTGCTAGCGCATCGATATCTGTTCCTACAAAAGACCAGCCGTACTCATTTGTTCCGATGATAGGATAAATACAGTTTGCACCAACACCAATATCTAAAACACGAACATCGGCACCTTTCGGAATAATTCCCTTATTGGATTTTGCCAATAAATCTGCGATATAATGAATATAATCTGCCCTTCCAGGAATTGGCGGGCACAAATAACCATCAGGAATATCCCAATAATTTATCTCATAATCCTTGAGCAACAGGGCTTTATTTAAGGCTTTTACCGCAAGGGGATCAAAAAAGTTGATGGTAGCTTCTCCTTTCGGATTAGTAGTTAGGTGGGGCGCAAGGTCTGGATTTATTTTGACCAACGCATCTAGGTTATATCTACCTTGGTGTTTATTCCTTGAGTGGAGCTTTGATTTTCTTTTGTTTGACATTCGGCAAAGATACAAATGATTGCGGATAGTAGTTACTTTTTGTGTTGCCACCAGTACGGCGGGCTTTAGCCCGTCGCCAGTATGGGTCGCTAAGGAACAGTAAGACGGGCTTTAGCCCGGCAAAAAGCAAAAATAAGTTATTTTTACACTTGTGTTTTCTTCTACTTTTTGCTTTTCGAATCTTGCAATACGATGCTTGTGGCGGTACGGTAATTTCCTGTTTAGATGGGACATGGGCTAGGCCATTTTTATAGACAAAAGTGCAACTCATGCTTTTTGGAGGATAAAAACACTCATCAAATTCGTGATAAATTTCTACAAATAAAGAAATTTAACAATTGGTTAATATTGATATTCAGCAAGTTATGTTTAAACCTGACTTCTATATTAATCTACAAATGTTTTTTTTGTGCTTGTGCCTATGTGGGCAGGTGGGTACTTTTGTATTACATTCTTAAACCTTGCTATTATGCATGAGTTACGAGCTGAAAATAATTTATAATTTTTCAGGAGTAGAATTGCAAAATAGTTATCCATAATCAACCTGTACAATGAAAAATTTATTTGTCTTCATCATGTTATTCATCATTGGGTCTTCTACCATCAAGGGGCAGGCTTGTTTTCCTGATGGTATTACTTTTGACTCGCAAAGTGCAATAGATGACTTTGCAATAAACAATCCCGATTGTCATAGGATTGCTGGCGATTTAACTATTTCAGGATCTTGTAATCAATTAAATGGGTTGTCGTCAATAGATAGCATCTACGGAAGGTTATACGTGCATAATTCTGTTTTAACCACCTTAGCTGGATTGGAACAACTTAAGTATGTGCACAAGGGCATTAAAATCATAGGTAATTATCAGCTTGTCGATATATCGGCTCTGTCAGGTATTGATCCTGAAGGTTTTATTTCTTCCTATCCATATCCTCCATATCTTATACAAATAAAAAATAATCAAAGCCTTACTTCCTGTAATATTGAAACTGTGTGTCAAGAAATTAGTACACATCCAGAATGGGTTGATATTAACAATAATGGCGGGTCTGGATGCAATAGCATATCTGGGACTGGCTGTATAAATTATGCCCCTGGAGATTGTTTGATTGAAGGAATAACATTTAATGCACAGTCCGAACTAGATAGCTTTGTGCTTAAAACTGGCTGTAAAAACATATTCGGCTCGGTTCATGTTAAATCGAATATCACAAACCTAGAAGGTTTGCTTGGGCTAAAAAGTATAGGAGGTGATTTATTGGTAAGAGATGCTCCACTAAATAGCTTAGCTGGGTTGGATAGCCTGCACCACATTGGAGGCTCGCTGGAATTGACTAGGTTGCCCATCTTGGATTTACAAGGTCTGAGCCATTTGGAGGGAGTGGAAACCCTAGAAATAGGAGCATGTGACTCGCTAGTAAATCTTGAAGGCCTGGGCAGTTTACGAAAAGTGGGTTCACTCAAGATTGGGGGGAGAACACCTTATTGGTATTTGAATAATAAAAATCTCCTGACTCTTGACGGCTTAACGAGTATTGATTCTATCGGCAAACTAGCACTTGTTAAAAGTGATACCCTCCAAAACTTAAAAGGATTAAGCCATCTTACCAAGTTAAATGACTTAGAAATAGGTAGTAATTATTCCTTGAAAAATTTTGAAGGACTGGAAAATATTACATCTCTTTCAGGTAATCTCTATTTGGGAGTTGGAATGGGTTTTGGTATGGGGCAAAACTATCATTACGGCATCACAGGCAATGGGATTACAAGTTTTAAGGGTTTAGAGCAACTGACTCATATTGGCGGAAATTTTCATATCCAAAATACTAACAAACTGCTGAATTTCAACTACTTAGATAATTTAGAAGAAATATCAGGCAATTTTATTGTTGGTGATTTTTATGAATTTTATCCATGGCAATATTTAACTTGGGAAGACAATCTCGAGCTTTCTTCTTTTTCAGGCTTAGGAAAGTTAAAAAAAGTAGGGGGGAAGTTTAAACTCTATGGAACAAATAAAGTAGTAGATTTTTCTGGGATTTCACTCTTAGATAGTATTGGTGGAGACTTTAATTTGGCCAGTTCTAACCTTTTAAGCTTAAATGGGTTAAGTCCCACTTTGCACATAGGAGGCAGCATAAACTTGGGAATGCCAGATTGGACGCTTCCACTTACTGATTTGTCGTTACTGAATGTTTCAGATACCATTCATGGGGATTTAACCATGATTGGCCTAGACTCCATTAAAAATTTGGATAAATTTTTGAATCTAAAATTGGTCGAAGGTGATTTGCAAATACTAAATATGAATGAACTGACTACTTTAAATGGGCTTAATAATTTGACCACGGTTAATGGCCGTTTGGAAGTGGGGAAAATATATCGACATATTGCTCCTACTTCGGAGCATCCCGACCCGCTTTTTTTGGGTAATAGCAAGTTGACGAGTTTAGAAGGTTTGGAAAATTTGCTAGATGTTAAGGAGTCCTTAACTATAGCAGGAAACCCAATGCTGACAAGTCTTTCTTCTTTGAATCCTAATTTACAGGTTGGTAAGAATATTTCTATTGGCTCAATGAGAAAAGGTAGTGAATATTATACGTTTGAAACTTTTGGCAATGATTTATTAGTGGACTTAACAGGATTTCCGAAACAGGCTGCGATTAATGGTAGCTTGACTATTGCTGGGAATCAATCCTTGGAGACTCTTGCGGAGTTGTCGTCTTTGACAAAAATAGAAGATGATTTATTTTTCGTCGGTAATAACAGCTTGACTGACTTGTCAGGTTTAGATAGTTTAACAGAAGTAAGGGGCTTATTTATTGGAAAGGTAACAGGGGACACTATCGTAGGAAATAGTAGTTTGACGAGCCTTAGTGGAATTGAGAACTTGACCATTAAAGAAGAGCTATCCATTGCTGGGAATGAACAACTTAGCATTTGTAATATTTTAAGTGTGTGTAAGGTGCTAGATACGCTTCCAAACATAATAATTCAGGATAATGCAGATGGGTGTAATGCGGCTAATGAGTTAGAATGTGACAATACTGTAGGAATCTCTGAATTAGAATCATCTAGCATTCATATTTCTCCGAACCCAGCAAATAATTATATTTATTTGACATCAACAATAAAGCCAGCTCCAGACAATGTATTGATATACAATCAATTGGGGCAGGTAATCCTTGCGGAAAAATATGAATCAAAATTAGACATTTCGGCCTTGATACCAGGTATTTATTTTGTTGAAGTTCACCATAAGAAAGGTATTATGCGAGGCAAACTTGTTGTTGAGTAGGGATGTTTACCGCCAGAGACTTAAGTTTCAAGCAATGACGCTAGTACGACGGGCTAAAGCCCGTCGTACGTCAAACAGTAAAACGGGCTTTAGCCCGTCAAAAAGCAAAGTGCTGTCACATAGCCAATAATGGCAGAGTATTGTGGAAGTGAATGAAACATGGAATAGTATGCCATAATTTCGCTCGAGAAATTGGGTGTCAAGCAACGCCGCAATCCATCACACAAAAAACTCCCAAGCAGTGCGATAGCTCCCGTTGGCGTCCACATAATCCAAGAAATCTCCGTAGAAAGTATCTTGCCCAACAGTGGCGCTATCTCCGATGATGACTAAAAGTTTTTTGGCTCGGGTCATGGCGACATTCATGCGTCGATAGTCTTTTAGAAAACCAATCTGCCCAGCGTCATTAGAGCGCACTAGAGAGATATAAACAATATCCCGTTCTTGCCCCTGAAAGGAATCAATGGTATTGATGGTAATAGGGTAGTCGTGCAAATCTTTTTCCGAAAGGAAGTCCATTTCCATCGCCTTTACTTGAGCACGGTATGGGGCGATGATGCCAATGGTTGGTTTTTCTCCGTCTGGGAGTTCCTTGATGAGTTGATGAAGATGTTCAAAAACTAAACGGATTTCATCTGGATTTTCTCGCTTTTTGCCAGATTCGTCTGTTTTTTCTTCAAAGCCTGTCCCTGCGGTATCAATGAATTCTACGCTCTTATGTGGGGCGATGGGCAATTGGTGTTGTTCGACCGAAATATCTGCAATCAATTGATTATCATAGAATTGTGTATTAGAAAAGCCCATGATAGTGGCATTCATCCGATACTGAACTTTGAGCAAATTCACCTTAGGTATTTGCGTAAGCAGCCGCTCCATCATCGTAATGGACAGACCCTGCTTCTGGGCTTTGTTTGATTTTACGGTGGGCGGAAGTTGGAACGGGTCACCCGCCAAAACCACTTTTGAAGCTTTCATGATAGGTATCCATGTGGCGGGCTCTAGGGCTTGCGCCGCTTCATCAATAAATAATGTATGAAACTGATATTTCTTAAGGAGTGACCCCGCAGCCCCAACCAAAGTACAAGTGATTACAGATGCAGACGACATAATTTGGTCGATGAGTCGATCTTCTAATTGATGCGCCCAAGCGGTCAATTCTCTAGCTTCTTTGTAACCTTCTTTACGAGCAGCATAGGCGGCACTGTCAAAATTTCTTTTGAATCTTTCGGCGTCTCGGCGCTTTTGAGCGGCTTTAATTTTGAGCTTTTTGATTTCCTTAAATTCGGGGTGTTTGGAGAGTCGGACATCCAAGGTGGCGTTCAATACAGCATCGTCCACCCGCGAGATATTGCCTAGTCGCACCACATTTAGCCCAACGGCACTCAACCGCTCTGTGAGCAAATCAACTGCTGCATTAGAAGGAGCACAGACTAGTGTTTGACCTTCTTTTTGGGCGAGTATTTTGATGGCTTCAACAATCGTCGTGGTTTTTCCTGTACCAGGTGGCCCATGCACCAAGGCGACATCTTCTGCTGAAAGGATACTGTTGATGGCAACATTTTGGGATTCGTTCAAGTGTGGAATGTGTACGGTTGGAATTTGCTCAAAAGAAGGAGTAATGCTACCCAATAAGACATCACGCAAATCAGCTAGACGACTATTCGAAGCTTTCGCAACAAGACTCAATGCTTTTTGCATTTCTTTGTATGTGCGCTCATCAAACAATAAATCAAGGGTTAGTTTTTCATTGTCCAACCACACAGGCAAGTGGTCAGTATTAAGGACAATTTTCATTTGGGACGCCTTCAAATAATTGATAGTACCGTTTACGGTATCGTTTAAAGGATCTTTTTGGGCGTATAATTTGACGATGTTTCCTGAGCGGAAATCATGATTTTTGGTGTCATTTCTCTCGATAACAACGTATGCACGGTCACCATAGGTAAACCCCGTTTTGATGACTTTGACCGGATGCCAGCAATAGCCTTGTTTTTGTTTTTCCGAAAGGGAGAGCGCTTCGATTTTTTGTTGGAAGATGAGTATGTCTTCTGCCAATTCAATGTCGATGAGCTCTCTTAGCTTGCGCAAAAATGCTGATGTTTCCATTGTGCTTTTTCTTGTTACTGGTTTCTGGCGGCTTTGGGATGTCGAGCCGAGCGGCCGTTCGGCTGTTTAGCAAACGAGTTAATGATTATTTATTTTCATTTTGACATAATTTTCAAAGAAATAGGGAATCGTCTCAATACCTTTGTAGAAATTAAATAAGCCATAATGCTCGTTGGGGGAGTGAATAGCATCACTATCTAATCCGAATCCCATCAAGACCGTATTGACCTTCAAAACTTTACTGAAAAGTGCCACAATAGGAATACTACCGCCGCTCATCTGCGGGATGACTTCCTTTCGGAAAGTGGTCTCCAGTGCTTTGGCTGCGGCTTGATATTCGATAGAATCAATGGGGGTGACGGCTGCATCTCCACCATGATGGGGATTGACTTTTACTTTGACAGATTTTGGCGCAAGCGACTTAAAATGCTTGGTAAATAATTGGGTTATTTTCTTAGGATTTTGGTTAGAAACTAGGCGCATACTAATTTTGGCGTAAGCCTTAGAAGGCAAAACGGTCTTAGCTCCTTCACCGATATATCCCCCCCAAATCCCATTAACATCTAATGTCGGACGGATACCTACACGTTCTATGGTGGTATATCCTTTTTCCCCATGTAGTTCTCTTATGCCTATTTCTTTTTTATACTTAGCTTCCGCAAAAGGGGCTTTGTTGAGTGCGGCTCGATCCTTTGCAGAAAACGCTTTGACATCATCATAAAAACCAGGTATCGTGATGTGATTATTTTCATCATGTAGCGAGGCAATCATCTTCGTCAGGATGTTGATAGGATTGGCGACAGCACCACCATAAACCCCTGAATGTAAATCACGATTGGGCCCCGTAACTTCCACTTCTACATAAGAAAGTCCACGTAATCCGATTGTTATAGACGGGGTTTTATTGTTTAGGATGGATGTATCCGAAATTAAGATGACATCACTCGCCAGCATTTTTTTATTGGACTTGACAAAATCTCCAAGATGGATAGAGCCTACTTCTTCTTCGCCTTCAATCATAAACTTGACATTACAAGGTAATTCCTTACTTACAATCATGGCTTTTACGGCTTGGACGTGCATCAAAAATTGTCCTTTATCGTCTGCCGCACCCCGAGCAAAGATGGCTCCTTGTGGGTGACTCTTCGTTTTTTTGATAATAGGCTCAAAAGGGGGCGATTCCCACAACTCAATGGGGTCGGCAGGCTGGACATCATAGTGCCCATAAATGAGTACTGTCGGCAGTTTTTTGTCAATGATGCGCTCACCATAAATAATTGGGTGGCCTTTGGTCTTATTGACTTTGACTTTGCGCAAGCCGGCTCCTTTGAGTAGCTGAGCAGTTGCTTTGGCAGCGGCCACCATGTCTTTTTTAAAATGGGGATCGGCACTCACCGAAGGGATACTCAAAAGGTTTTTTAGATCTTCTAAAAATTCATTTTGGTGGGTATTGATGTATGCTTGGGTATTTTTCATTATTTCTTTTGGTGTACTAGGTTAAAAAGGTAGTTCTTGGAGCTTTATCCAAAAGTGAGTTAAAAAAGCAGGATTGATGACTAATGTAAATACAAAACCAAAAACCGCTCCATAGAAGTGGGCATCGTGACCAATATTGTCATTATTTCGTTTGGCTGCATAGGAGGAATACACCAAATAAAGTACACCAGCAATTATTGCAGGGATACCTATAATCCCATATAAATAGATTTTCTCCCACGGCAGAAAGATGACATAAGCAAAGGTAATCCCAGAGACACCGCCAGAAGCACCGATGGCACGATAGCCTGGATTGTCTTTGTGCTTATAGAAGGAAGGAAGCGCGCCAAATATAATGGCGCCTAGATATAGTAGTAGGTAATAGATTCCACCCATTTGCGGCCCGAATCCACTTCTGTAATAAGCTTCTACAATGCCCCCAAATTGCCATAAAACAAACATATTGATGCCTAAATGCATCCAATCCGCATGGATAAACCCCGAACTCAAAAAGCGGTAGTAGTCCTTTTCACGAATTTCTATGTATGGGGAGTGTAGGAGCTTGCCATGTAACTCTCGGTTATTGAAAGCGCCAATGGATATCAGGACAGTGAGTCCTACAAGGATTTGGGTGACTGAAATATTCATCAATGAAGTGTTTAGTGGGCGAAAATAGGGCGTTTTGGGGAGAATTTGGTGGTTTTAGGCGTTTTGGTTTTATTTTTTTTTGGTTTTTGGGGCATTTTTGCGTGTGCTTTTGGTGATGCTATTGCGCGCATCGAATACAATAAGTGCTCTCGGGCAAAAACATCAATCTTTTTTCGTTGATATTTTGTCCACAAGAAGAGCAACGCCCGAAGTCATCATCATCAATTTTGGTAATCGCCAATTGTAGGTTTGTAAGTTTTTTACGGAGCATACGAAGGTTTGCTTCTGCTACACTTTTGTTATTGATGGCGTCCATGCGTGTAATGCGCCCGATAGCGCAGTCGGGGGCGATCGGTTTGGTTAGTTCTTCGAGCTGTTGAATGTCTCGGTTAGTAGAGCTAAGTTCTTGCTCAATTTTTTTCTTCAGGATGGCTCTGTTTTGGCTGTCCATCCTATTTATTTTTGTTTTTAATCATTTCTAAAAGCTGTGCTTCGGATTTCCCTAAGTTTTCTAGGGTGGGGCGCACCATTTTTGCGATTTCCTGATTAGGATATTTATCCAAAATGGATTGGTAGATTTTTCGGGCGGTATCGGTATCTTTGAGATAGTTCTCGAAGGTAAACGCTTTCGCAAAAAGGGCGTTGGCGACGACTTTGGGATTACTGGGAAATTGTAAGGCAATTAGGTCATAACTCTGGATAGCCTGTTCGTATTCTTCAATATTGACGGCAACTTCTGCACCTTGGATGGCATATTTGATAATTTTCATGGAGTCTGCTTTGGAAGCTATAAACTCTTGGGTCAAACGAATGTATTCTCGGGCGTTAGCCTTGATAATGTGCTGGTTAGAGTCTAAAAGCTCTTTGTTTACCCGTAGGATTACATCTTCGGGATTTTGCTTTTGCTGAGCATTAGAGTCACAAGAAAGTACCACTAGAGCCAAGCCCCATAGAAGTAGTGTGAGATTGTAATAGACTGATTTTTGCATGATTTGATGGTTGGTTACTGGATATTGTCGAGCCGAACAGCCGTTCGTCTGTCTAGCAATCGGGTTACTGATGCTAGTGGCATGTCGAGCCGAACGGCCGTTCGGCTGTTCAGCAATTGCTGACAAGTATTATTTTTTTCGTTTTTTAATCATTTTGATGGTTTTAGAAGTAATCTCTCCCCCCGAATAAATATCAAAAGTCACCCCAGCAAGGACGCCAGCTTCTGCAATTTTGGTGGCATCAAAATTATCTAAATCATAAATAGGAAGCATTGCGCCCAAAGCAAAACGAGTACCGCTTCCAATCGCCCAAAATTTATTGTAATGAGATACTTCTCTCATCGGATCGACACCAAATAAGCCGTGTTTGTTGGCAATAAGAATGCTAAACCTAGAAGTTTCTACTGGGTCATCGGCATCATCTTTTGCTTGCAAGAAATACTCTTTCTTTAGCTTGGGATGCAAGGTTTTGAAGAAGTTAAAGATGTGAGAAGGGCTAGAAAAATTAGGTTCTTTCTTGCTCTTTTTTATCAAATCTTGCATCACCATCGTCATCGAAACACTGCCGACCATACCGATAACGGAAGAGCCCCACTCAAATAATTTAATGTCATTTTGCAAGTATTCTCCAGGGAGTTTGGAATACCCGTATGTAGTTTGAGATTCTGCGGCAATACATATATAACCGTCTTTGATAACAGCAGCAACAGTGGACATAGTGAATCAGTTGTACAGATTAAAGAATAAGGTTTTGAGCTAGAAATTCGGTTTTCTCTTTTCGATGAAAGCGGTTGTGCCTTCTTTGAAGTCTTCGGTACCAAAGCACTTACCAAATTCGCTAATTTCGACATTATAGCCGTTGACTTTATCATTAAATCCGCCTGCGATGGCACGAAGGGCGGCACCAACTGCTTGAGGCGAGTTATGCGCAATCTTTTGAGCGATTTTGGTGCAAGTGGCTTCTAATTCTGCTTGGGCCACCACTTGGTTGACTAATCCCCAACGGTGAGCATCGTTGGCATCAATCATGGTCGCAGTTGTAATCATTTCGATGGCTTTTCCTTTGCCTACCAATTCTGGCAGTCTTTGCGTTCCGCCATAGCCAGGGATAAGTCCTAGCGATGTTTCGGGTAGTCCCAATCTAGCATTGTCAGAAGCGATTCTAAAGTGACAAGCCATCGCAAGCTCTAGTCCACCCCCCAAAGCAAATCCATTGACAGCCGCGATGACGGGCTTGGGAAATTTTTCAATCTTATCGAATAGCATTTCGTGACCTAAAGCGGCTAATTGAGCGCCTTGTTTGACATCAAAATCTGAGAATTCTTTTATATCTGCCCCCGCAACAAAGGCTTTGGTACCGCTTCCCGTGATAATAAGGACACGGATATCTTCATTGGTGGCGAGCTGATCCAAGGCTTCGCTTAGCTCCGAAATGGTCTGTTTGTTTAGGGCATTTAGGGCAGTCGGCCGATTGATGGTAATTTTGGCGATGTGTTCTGTTATGTCTAGGAGGATATTTTCCATGATAATTTTATTGGGTTGATTTAAAAATGAATTTTGCACGATGCCCACTACGGACAAATAGCGCTAACAAAAAGAAAAACATGGCTAAAGGTAGCTTTTGCGGCATTAAAAACCATAAAACCGTCACCGCAAGAGTATAGAAAAACCCCCACTTCCAAGCACCTGCTTTTTTCCGAAAGGCAAATATCGGTAAAAAAATGAATAAAGGGTTGCCCCAAAGCAAATTATAGTTCTCATAACATACAGCATGCCTAGTGGACGTCCACATAAAAACAAATAATAATCCCGATAAAATGGCTGCTAGCAACAAAATTGTATCAAAACTATTGCGCCAAAAACGATTGGACTTTAGACTGACCACGAAGCTTAATAGCCATATTCCTATCATGGTCAAAAGTGGGGCATTGAAGCGTGCAGGAGCCATATTGCTTGTACGTGGGATGATGCTCTGTGCGGGCTTTAAGAAGGGATGACCATCGAGTGTCGCTTTCGCTAAATTTTCCGAAAGGTGATCAGGCAAAAACATCTCATTTCTATAATCCGCTACATCATCGGTCGGACGTCCGAGTATTAAATTGGTGCCAAAATGATACCATGGAGTGTCATCAAGATATGGACGAAGCAAGGTTCTAAACGTTTTAGTAGGTTGATAATCAGGGTATTGTATGCCTAATTCTGTCTCAAAAAGATCTCTGATACGTGTCGAGCAATTGTCAAAAAAGAAGTCGTATAAATACTTCCTATTCTCGGGCTTCATATTGTTGGCAAGAAAAGCGATGACTTTGGTTTCTTGCTGCGGAGTTAGGTCTAGCTCTTGCGAAATGATGCCCCGTCCCTGATATTGATATTCCCGAATGAATCCATCATAACGCTCCGGACTGAGCATATAAAGCAAGTCCCCTTTGATAAAATTTAGGGCAAAATTAGGCGCATTAAAATCAAATGTACCATAATTATAGACTATTTTTTTTCTGGTAAATAGATCTTCCACAAGTATGGCACTATGCCCATAGGTTGAATACAATTCGTCACCAGGCGAGCAAGTCAACAAACTGATTTTGTATTGTTGAGCATGTGATGCTTGCGCAAAAAATAAAAGAAAAATAAATAGTATTTTTTTAATCATTGGAGCATCCACTTATTTTCGGCTGAATTTTTTTATCAGATTCTCGGATATTTGGTTTAGTCCTGGTGAAACCTTCCATCGAAGGGTCAAAAGTACAAATATCAAGATGATTATAGTTGATTTTATGATAATATTTATCAAAGGCATACCTGTTTGGACGGGCAGGAGGGTAAAGCAATAAGTGATTAGCGCAATAACCAATATTTTTAGAGTACCTTTTCCGAAAGGATGCATACCGTATTTCTTGTAAATAAATCCTAGTTTGAAGGCATTGAAAAAGAATAGCGAGATGGTTGTGGCAACGGCAGGGCCGAGTAGTTGATATCTAGGTATTAGGATATAGTTGAGCCCAATATTTAATAAGCCCGTAAGCATCAAGGCGTAAAAATTAATCCGATAATAGGTTGAATAACCGATAACTTCGGTATTGACGCTGGTTATCATGTTGAAAAAGTGAGAAGCTAGTAAAATAAAAATAACAGGTACACCAACTTGATAAATCTCCCCATTGGGCATAAAATCAAACAAGTCATGTATCGAAGCAAAAACCAATAAGATGTAGAGCAATCCGATGATGGAGAGATTTAAAGAAGCCTTTTTGTAAATGGTGTTGATTTCTTCAAGATTATTATCGTGCCATGCTGTTGATATAATGGGGCTAGAGATGCTAATTAAAGAATTGGTCGGAATCATCACAATGCTTGCAATATAAGCAGATATTGTATAAATTCCTGTTTGGGCGAGATCCGTCATGGAGGAGAGCATGAAGGTATCCATTTTGTAAATAAAATTGCTGCCAGCTGATGCCATGATCCCAAACAGGGCATAACTGCCCATTTCTTTAACAAGGGGTTTGGTGAGAAAGTCTTTATTTTTTGTCCAATGTAATTGGCCTAAATGGCTGATATAAAATATCAATAGGACAAGACTGACAACATACCAGCCCGAAAATACCGAAACTACCTGTGTGAAACTCGCCCAATGCCACATATAGGCTAGGGCAATAATGGTCATGATGGGTTTGGTTGACTGACTGATGATGGCGGGGACAGTTAGCCGCAGGAAGTTACTTGAATATTGGTTGAAAAAAGCCGTCAAACCATAGGCAATAGCAATAGGTAACAAAAAATAATAGTATAGACCAAATAACGGTGAGCGTTCTTGATAGAGTTCGATGATTTGTTCTTTGAATGCTAGCATTCCTATTGAAAAAAGCAAAATACCAATGCTTATGACTGATAACAAAAGCCGCATAAAGCCATTGTGCCCATTTTCTTTATTCCTGAATTTTGGAAAAAACCGAAGGGTGAGTCCAGACGTGCCGAAAAGTAAAAAAGGAGCGACTAAAATCGCCAAATCTTGAAAAAGACGGATGAGTCCAATTTGATTGGGAGCTAAGGCTGCAGGAAAAACGAGTAGATTGTTGATGCCACCGATGATTGCTCCTAACAAAAAAGCAGCAGTTTGTTTTATGCCTTGTCTTTGGATGACCCCCATTGAGTTGGTTTCGTATTTGCTCTGGTGTATATTCGATGCAAATAGGTGTGATGCAAAACGCAGAGTGTATAACGTTATTTTTGTTTGCTTGTTTTCGCTTGGACGTATGATTCCCTTTTGGGACACGAAGTTTCATGAATTACACTAATCCAATGCAAGTTATGTCTTTGGCTGAGTTGCGTAAAATAGGAGTTATTTCCTGAAGCGAAGTTTGAATAAAACGTACCTAAAACCCCGTAGGGGTTTCCCTGCTTAGCCCATAGTGAAGCTATGGGCTAAGAAAGGTTCATGGTGTAAATACGTAGGCGTAGCGGGTCACGTCGGAAACTTCTGACGCTGAGTAAGGGGAAATTTGAAGATTTTTGGCAGGGATTTCTTTTTATTCAAATACCTTCAAATTTTGCATTAATCAAGGAAGACGTTGGAGGCGTGGCAGGCTACGTCGGAGTATTGATTTTTTACCGAACCATCAAATAGAAAAAAAACAGTGTTCATAGGGCTTTTTACTGCTTTTTTGCCCCATAAATGACCGAACCATTGCTAATCAGGACATAGTGTTCCATTTGATTGAGTAGTTGAGTCCGCTCAGAAAAGTTAATACGCATTTTTGCCTGGAGATTCCACAAGATGTTAGACTGTAGGCTCCTGTTTTAACATTGATTTTAGACTGGTTTCATTTGAACAGTTGCACGATTGCGCAATTGAACCAAATAAAGTTTTGATTAAGAGACTCTAAATGACTTTCCGGAGTAAGCTCAACTGTGCAACTGAAAGCAGCCAAAGGATTCCATGTCAATTTTTTTTTGCAACTTTGTGACAAAAAAAGATAAATGGCGAACTTACGTAGAAATCACGAAAAGGCACCGGCAGGGGCGTTTATGACTAAATCTGGCTTGTTTTTAGCGCTCATTGGGTTGTTGTTTGCGGGCTTTAAGTTTTTTGGCGGTAATGAAGGGGCGGAGCCTGGGACTAGAGTTGTCATTAACGCTCCTGAAGAAAATGATCCAACAAACCCAAATCACTCATCAAGTGAATTGCTTTTACCCACCGTCAAAAATGGTTATGTGGTGAATCATGATTATTATTCTTTGTCTTACGACGAAAAAAATGAGCAAGCTGAATGGGTGGCGTACTATATTTCGCGCAAGCGCCTGAACAATAAAAGGGCTAAAAGAAAGGACTGGTTTGAAAAAGACCCTTTGGTTAGAACAGGGTCGGCGACTTACAAAGATTACAAGGGGTCTGGATATGACAAAGGACATTTGGCACCTGCCGCTGACATGGCTTTTTCGAAGCAGGCGATGGAAGATTGCTTTTACATGTCCAATATGAGCCCACAAGTCCATAATTTTAATGGGGGGATATGGCGTGAATTAGAAGAGTTGTCTAGAGACTGGGGGCGAGCCAATAAAAAATTATACGTCGTTACAGGGCCTATTTTTAAGGATAATTTAGGCACAATTGGTCGTCAGAATAAAGTGACTGTCCCTGGTTATTACTATAAAATCCTTGTCGATCTTGAAGGTGCAGAAAAGAAGGCAATTGGGTTTGTCATGCCTAATGCTACAAGTAATAAACCTGTCAGCGCATTTGTGAAAACTATTGATGAGATTGAAGAGATTACTGGGATTGATTTCTTCCCGGAACTAGAGGACGATTTGGAAAACGAGCTCGAAAGTAAAGTCAATATTTCAAAATGGACCTTTAATAAAAATTTGTATAAGGTTCGTACCCAAAAATGGAATATTCGTTGATGCGTACGACGGGCTTTAGCCCGTCGAAAAAATGCTCCGTACGATGGGCTTTAGCCCGTCGAAAAAAATGTAGCTCAGTACAATGGCTATAGCCCATCGAATTGTATCTATTTTTTAGTGATGTCATAAATACTATGTATTTTGCCTACTCAAAGCGAGCTAACTAAGGCTAATTTTTAGCAACAAGTCATTTTTTTGCGAAAGCATAATAAATACAAGCAGCAAATTACCTATATTGGCGGTCTCTATTACTAGACCCGCCCAAAAAAATAAAAAAAATGAAAAGGATTGTTTTACTTGGAAGTATGTTGTTATTCGCGGTAGGGATTTTACGGGCTCAGTTGCCTAATGGTAGCACGGCGCCAGATTGGACGCTAACCGATATAAACGGCAATAGTCATCATTTGTATTCCTATTTGGATTCGGGATATACTGTTTTTATAGATTTTTCGGCGACATGGTGTGGCCCTTGCTGGAATTATCATAACTCTGGAGCACTCGAAAACTTGTACAATCAATATGGGCCAAATGGCACAAATGAAGTTCGTGTCTTTTTTATTGAAGGAGATGCTTCGACCAATTTGGCATGTTTATATGGTTCGGCTGGGTGTAATAGCTCCACCCAAGGTAATTGGGTTGCAGGGACTCCTTACCCAATTATCAACGATGCATCCCAAACTGGGCCGTATCAAGTACCTTGGTGGCCTACGATTTATGGTATTTGCTCAAATCATGAAATTACTTATCTATCGCAGCCTAGTACTGCACAAGCTTATGCTTTTCACAATAATTGTCCCGCTCCCGCTAACCTTGAAGTAACGAGTGTCAACATAATGCCTGTCACTTGTTTTGGCGAAAACACGGGTGGAATTGATATCACTCTGTCTGGAGGCTCTGGTAATTATACTTTCCAATGGGATAATGGAGCGACAACAGAAGACTTACAGAATGTTCCTGCAGGCGATTATTCCGTTTTTATTACGGACAATAACGGCGGGAATAGTATCTCTGCAGGCCCTTATACCATTACACAAAATGACCCAATTATTGCGACTCAAGCCTTCTACGAGCCTGTTACATGTGGTAACGGGGGCAATGACGGTACGGTCGGATATAATGTTAGTGGCGGATTGCCAGGATATTCGTTTTTGTGGAGTAATGGACAGACTACTTCTACTTTGTCTGGTGTCGGCCCTGGAACTTATGTACTCGAAATAACGGATAGCGGTGGGTGTGTTGTCTCAGAGACCGTAGTGTTTGAGACGCCTGAATTTCCTACTGTAGCCATTGATAACAATATAGCGCCAATTACTTGCGTAAATGCTACCACGACCATTGATGGTTCTGCTTCTTCTCAGGGTACAACTATCACTTATCAATGGAGTACGCAAGATGGTAACATGGTGTCTGGCACCACAAGTCCAATTGTAACGGTAGATGCAGGGGGGACTTATACGCTTTTGGTGACCAATAATTCAACTTTTTGTGAGTCAACAGGCTCTATTGTTGTGAATGCAGATACTACCCAACCTGATATTGCAGCTAGTTTTGCGAATACTGGCATATTAACTTGCACCAACACAAGCGTGGAAATTATCGGAAGTTCTACGACACCGAATGCGGTATTTAGCTGGATAGGGCCCAATGGTTTTTCGGCAACGACATCAACCATAAACGTAAATGTAGCAGGAGATTATACCTTGACGGTCACGGACCCTACTAATGGATGTGTGGCAAGTGTAACAGTAAATGTCCTTTCTGATATGACGCCACCTTCTGTCAGCATAGCACCTTCAACTCCTGTGTTAACTTGCTCAGCGCCTTTTGTGACATTGACAGCGAATAGCCCTAATGCTGCAACTTATGAATGGACAGGGCCTAATAATTTTACGGCAACGACACCATCTATTTTTGTAAATATTGCCGGTACGTATTTGGTGACAGTAACAGGAAGTAATGGCTGTATAAATGAAGCCGATATCAATGTAGAAGAAGCTACTCCCTTAGGTATTCAATGTGCAACGGTAAGTAATGTAACTACTGCCGGTGGTTCTGATGGGGTAGGGAGTGTTACTGTTGTAGCGGGCTCCGCACCTTTTACCACGTGGTTGAATAACTCATCACAAACAGTTAATGCTGTCGGTGGAGTGGCGACTTATTCCAATTTGCCAGCAGGAGTTTATGCCGTAGATGTTACAGATGCGGTGGGCTGTTCTGCTAGTTGTTCTGTTATAATCTCTGAACCCAATTGCGACTTGAGCCTTGCGGAAACGCATATAAACGAGTCCTGTCTAGGATACGAAGATGGTAGCATTGAAATAACACCTGCTAACGGTACTGGTGCAATTACTTATAGCTGGTCTAACGGCATGACAACACAAAATATTTCTGGTCTTGGCGCAGGCACCTATACGGTCTTCGCCACGGACGAAAATAGTTGTCAAGCTTCTTTGACTATTGTCATCGGTACCACCCAGCCCGTTACACCTACTTTTACACAAATTGGACCATTGTGTGCTACTGATTCACCTGTCCTACTGCCTACGACTGATGAGAATGGCATAACGGGCTCTTGGAATTTAGGAGCGTTTGATCCTGCAAATGGTAGTGACACCATTACGTTTACACCAGATCCTGGTCAATGTGCCTTAGTTACGACTATGTACATTGAAGTAATGCCTGCTGTAACACCGATTTTCCCGCTATTTGGACCTTATTGTAGTGATGACCCAATCGTGGAATTACCTAATACTTCCCAAAATGGAATTACAGGTACTTGGACTCCTTCCTTTTTTAATCCTGCAAATGGTACCCAAAATGCTATTTTTACGCCAGTTTTTGGTCAATGTGCGGTCGATTATGACCAAGAAATAATCGTCGAAAATTGCAACTGCGCCAACCCACCCACCGCAGATGCGGGCGATCCCGTAGAGATTTGTGCAGGAAGTGAAGTGGAGCTAGCGGGAAGTTTTGGCGGAAGCGCAACTATGGCCGAATGGAGTGGCGGAACAGGTACTTTTACTCCAAATAATACCACGATGAATGCGGTTTATACACCTAGTAGTTCAGAAATAGCCCAAGGATTTGCCCACTTATTGTTGACAACAGATGACCCCGATGGCAATGGACCTTGTGAAGCGGCGGTTTCTGATGTAAATATTAGCATAGCATCCCCTTCCTTGGTTCTAAACATCACTGGTGAGATTTGTTGCGGAACTACTGTCGAAATAAGCACGTCCTTAACTGGTTGTGATGATGCTACTTATTCTTGGTCAACGGGGGATACACTACCCAATACCATTGTAGATTCAGCAGGTATTTATTCCGTGACGGTCACCTGCGGCAGCGGCTGTGAAATCGTGCAAGATGTTGAAATAACAGAATGCCCAATAATCACAGAAGCCGAAATAATCGTAACTGACGCATCAGGCGAGACCATTGCGGACGGAGCAGCGGAAATAACCAATATCATTGGCGGAACGAGTCCCTACATTGCTCAATGGTATTTCAATGGCTCTTTGGTTGGTTCAGGCATGGAGTTACAGAATGTTTTGCCTGGAGAGTATATTGCGGAGATAATAGATGCGAATGGATGCATCTTAAAGCAAGAAGTGGTTGTAGGCTTTGTTACGGGCTTAGAAGAAGCTATTTGGGCGAAGGATTTGCAAATCTATCCAAATCCTAGTACAGGTCTTATTTATATCGATTTTGGTAAAATCCGAAAAGCAGATTTAAAAGTCTTCAATGCTTTAGGAGAGTTGGTATATGATTATACAGGTGTTCCTTTCGGAAAAAAGGAAATTAATCTGTCGGAAATGGCTGCGGGTGTTTACTTAGTTAGAATTGCTTCCGCAAATGACATCGTTTATCGGAAGATTACGATAGAGTAAACTTCTAGGTTCTTGTTTAAAATCCACATTCTGCTTCTGTAGAATGTGGATTTTTATGTACGACGGGCTTTAGCCCGTCGAAAAGTATCACACCGGCACCGAAAAGTAGTTGACAAAAGTTAAAGAAACGAACAAAAAATAGGGGGATATCAGAGAGCTTGAGACCCTGTAAAAACAAAAAACAATCTTTGGTCTCGTTTTTGTAACATTACCGAATTGTAACCTATTTCCCCCTATGTCGTTGATAATGAGTGAGAATCGAGTGATTCGCTTATGAAAAGTCATAGGAAAATTACTCTTTTGGAGAAAGACAAGGCAAAAAGAATGTTTATATTGGATTTTTTTTATACCTTGCCTTCGAAAAGAAACATTTGAACTCCTTATGGAAGATACGTTTTTAACGGCAGCCCGAAAAAAAGCTCGCGCTGCCATCAAAAGCTTTAAGAAGCTACCAACTAAATTGTCTAAGCAAAATGCAATGCATACTTTGCAGCAGTTTAAGCAAAGCAAAAAAGCTAAATTAGCCACGACTTTAGGTATTTGTGCTTTTGGCCTATACACTTTTTGGCCTGCGCCAGTAGATCAAAGTGTCGGAGCCGTTGAACAAAAAGTGGAAGCTAAAGCTCCTGATCAATTTTATTATGGCATGCTCGCTAATGATTTGTGCGTAGATGAATATCTAATCCAAAATGGGGAGACCCTTTCGGGAATACTGGATAGGCACGGAGTCGCCCCCGATAAAGTGAAAGATTTGGTACAGGCTTGCGCCGAAAAATTTGACCTTCGCGGTATACGCCCTGGTCAAATGTTAGCTTTCGCTTATAACGCGGATGACGAACGCCCTTCTAAAATGGTTTTTCGGCCAGATATTTATCACTACTATACGATGGATTTAAAGGACGCTGTGAGCGTTACCGAAACAGTAAAGCCTGTCTCTCTCGTGCATAAGGAAGCTTCGGGAGTTATCGAATCTAATCTTTGGAATGCGATGAAAACTTCTGGTGCTAGTGATGAGTTAGCAGACTATCTCGGGGATGTATTGGCTTGGACAGTGGATTTTTACCACTTGTATCGGGGTGATGAGTTTAAGATTCTATATACAGAAAAACAAATTGACGGCAAGCCCGTCGGTGTGGAGAGTATTGAAGCAGCTTATTACAAGCAATTGAATATCCCTTACTATGTCTTTAAATACGATAGCGACAAGTATAACAACGAATATTACGACGAAGAAGGACGACCTGCACGCCGTGCGTTCCTAAAGGCTCCTGTTAAGTATTCAAGGATTTCTTCAAGGTTTAGCCGTCGTAGATTTCATCCTGTCTTAAAGCGCAACAAGGCGCACTTAGGGACCGATTTTGCCGCGCCTAGGGGTACACCTGTATTTGCGACAGCTAATGGAGTGGTGAGTCGTGCCGGACGTACTCGTGGCAATGGTAATTTTGTAAAAATTAAACACAACGATACTTATTCTACTCAATATCTTCACTTCACACGAATAGCCAAAGGCATACGCCCTGGTGTTGCGGTGAAGCAGGGACAAACAATTGGTTACGTAGGCTCCACAGGGCTTGCTACTGGTCCACACGTTTGCTACCGTTTTTGGAAAAATGGACGTCAAGTGGATCCACTACGCCAAAAATTACCGTCTCCACCCCCTATGGCAAAAGAAGACCTTCCCGAATATATGGCTTATATGGACTCTGTAAAAGTTATTTTGGATAAGGTCAAAGTAACCAAATTAGCTCCGACTCCTGATGTAATTACGGCTTCTGTAAAACCTTAACACGGTTTGAGAAATGGTTTGAGAAATGGTTTGAGAAACCTTGCCAAGCACATACAATAGAGCGATAAAAATGCCAAGTATTGAAGCCAAAAACCGTGGTTTCTTAAACCTTACCCTAGGACAAAAGCGATAAAACGGTTTGAGAAACCTTGCCAAGCGCTTACAAGAGCGATAAAAATGCCAAGTGATGAAGCCAAAAACCGTAGAGCCAATTCGTGAATTGGCTCTACGGCGCTCATTGGAGCCAATTCGTGAATTGGCTCTACGAGCGTTTATCCCAAAGTGTAAATACTCTAGATACATTAAACCCAAAGTGAATACCACCTTTAGCCCAGTCTCCAACAGTTTCTGTAAAGATGCTATGATCCGACATGGAAGTACTATTCGTAAAATGTAACTGAAATACATGTCCCCCCGTCTCAATATCAAAACCTAAAGAAAGCGAATTTTTGTATTGTGGGTCGATGTTGCCCGCAACGATGGGGATATATTCCGCATTAACAGATACCCATTTGGTCAGTTTCATTCTTCCCGCAAGGGCTATAAGGATGATATCGTTGTCTATGGCTGCCGTAGGCACAATATTTCTATGGACAAGAATAGGAGCTACTTCAAAGGAAAATTTGTCTGAAAATTTGCGTCCAATCAATAACTGATGGGTGTAGTTCATATTGGAAGAGAAGTAGGGCTTGGGCTTGTCAGTAGGCGGTTTAATCGTCTTGATGGCTACCGTACTGATATAGGCTACCGTCAACGGAAAAGCCTTTTCTCCTGTTTTTTGCCTAAACAACTTGTACTTGATGAAGCCATCATAAGTTTTTTGGTAGGAAGCTCTGCCAAATCCCGCTGCTAGACGGTCTGTTAACCCAAATTCAAACCCAAGTCGCATACTCGCATTGTCTAGCCCAAATAAATCATACACACCTTGGTCCACAAACCCAAATCGGTGCGAAATCTTAAAATCCATGACACCTGGAGCCGTATTTTCCAAGGAATGAAGGTTGATGACTCGGTTGGTTTTAAAGCTTGCATCAACCAATATGGTGGGTTCTTCGTCGCCTAATGCCGCCAACAAGTCATCTTCTGTAGTTGGCTGGGCGACTAGCCCTAAGGTAAATAGAAAAACAAGAAATGTAGGGAGAAATAGTCTGTCTTTTTGCATTTGGGTTGTTTTGAGTTGTGAGAGTGCTGTGGGCGATGATGAAGAATCTAATTTTTTTGCAAAAAAAGACCAGCTGCCGAAATAAACAGCTGGTCTTTAGTAAGTGCTACTTATTTCGTTTTAGTAACATCGGTAGGGTAGCATCCACTTTGATGGTTACTTCCTTTGCTATTTTGTTTTTAACTAAACTTGGAATCTTGATGCCATAGTCCGCTAGAACCACCTTGAAAGTTGCAGTAGAATGAGCACCTGCCTTAGACATTTCAATCTTTACAGGTACAGTCACGTCCTTGGTCACACCGTGTATGGTCAGTTTGCCTTTTACTTTTGCATCGTAGCTGCCGATTTGGACAAAATTCACGTCCCCATCGACTATTTCGCCCTTAAAGGTCGCTTTGGGAAATTTAGAGCTTTCCATATAGTTTTCATTAAAATGCTCTTGCATCAAGGCCTTTTTGAACTGAAAACCCTTGATGAGTACCGCAAATTGCAATTTCTTGCTCTTGGCATCTATCACAGCGCTAACGGTATTGTTGACGGCATGGATTTTTTCCATGTTAGTATCGGAGTCAAAGGTGATGGTTCCCTTGCGGGTGCCATATTTTTGGGCATTGGCTTGCGCCATAAAAATTGTGGCGAAAGCCAATAGGAGAAAGAACTTCTTCATTTTTTTTATTTTAGTAGGTTTTTGAACAACTAATAGACCATGAGAAATGGGATTTCGCTGCCTTTTGCTATTTTTGCGCAAGCGCACATCGATCAAGTACAACATCCATCAGATATCCCGAGCAAAGCCCCTTAATCACGATTTCATCCCCAGATTTTAGTTTTTGGGTATCCCCAAAATCGGGTGCAAAATTGCAAATAACGGAAGACATCTCATTGTCTGTTGCTAAAATAACGGAAATTTCGCCAGAATCATTATTTTCAATGTCTTTTATCACACCGTTAACTTTAATGATTTTATCCAGATACTTTGCATTGGCCGCGTTTTCGTCTGTCTCAAAAGCATTTAGAAGATGATCCGCAGTAAAAATTACGTCGGCTTTTGCGGAAGCGACATCTTGGTGGGGCTTATTCCAAAGGAAATAACCGCCAATGCCACCAAGTATGGCTAGACCAAGTAAAACAATCAATACTTTTTTCATGGATTAGTTGTTTAATGCACCTTGGTCAATCCAAGCAGCTACTTTAGCAATTGTACAAGAATCCATCTTCGCGGCATTTTTGGGCATTGGAGACACTCCATTATCATGGCTGATAGATTTTAAAAATCTCTCGTCAGTCACGTATGTTATTACCTGGTTATAACCTTCCATATTGACACCGCCTTGATTGGCGGAAGCGCTATGGCAAGAAAGACAATAGTCCGTCAAAATCGGCACAATATTATTGGTATAACTCATGCTATCCGTATTGCAGGCATTAAGTTGCGGATACAATTCTTCTTCATTGTCATAATAACAGGAAGTGAAATAAATGGCAACAATTGCTAAAGCAATGATAAAATAATACTTCATTTAGTTATTCTTTTTACCTTGAGCAACCCAAGCTTCAAATTTGCTAATGTCGCAATCGCTTAATTTGTCTGTTCCTGCTGGAGCGGGCATCGGTTTTGCTCCTGCCAAGTGCTTGATGGACTTAATAATTAGGTCTGCGTTCTCACTAATATTCGGAAAAGTATCTAGCCTGATACCCGCCGCTGTAGTCACATTGTCATGACAACCAGATGTACTACAGTTAGTATTCATGATGGGGGTAATATCAGACGCAAAACTCATGTTATCCACGACACAAGTAGGCTTGGGATCTTCCTTTTTGTCTTTTTTACAGGAAGAAATAATAGCTGCACTAAAGGCAAAAACTGCAAGGAATAAAACTAGTGATTTTTTCATTTTTTTGTTATTGTGTTAAAATATTAACGAGCATTGTACTCATCTTCATTAGCACAAAGTTAGAAGATTTAGAGAACAAATTCTTTAAATTCCTAATCTTTGTTGTAAACAATACTTCTGAGAACGTTAAAAAGTGACAAGCTATTTGTATAATTCTTAAAAAAATATGCAAAAACCATAAAATTGAGTACATTTGATGCATGATAAAGATTGAATATTCTCCTGAAGTTGCTTTTGCATTAGCCCATAATAAGCCTGTTGTTGCATTAGAAAGTACGATTATATCGCACGGCATGCCTTACCCCAAAAATATGCAGACGGCTTATCAAGTTGAAGCGGTGGTGCGTGAAAATGGGGCTTACCCTGCCACAATCGCCATCATTGACGGTATTCCCAAAGTCGGTTTGACAGAAACAGAAATTAAAATTTTGGCGAAAGCCGGCAAATCTGTTACCAAGGTGAGTCGTCGTGATTTTCCTGTGGTGCTTGCGCAAAAATCCCATGGAGCAACCACCGTGGCGGGTACAATGATCCTTGCGGAAAAAGCAGGAATAAGGATTTTTGCTACAGGGGGGATTGGTGGCGTCCATCGGAATGGAGAAAATACCTTGGATATTAGTGCTGACCTTCAAGAATTGGCAAATACATCCGTCGCCGTGGTGTCGGCTGGGGTCAAATCTATCTTGGATTTGGGGCTGACCTTGGAGTACCTGGAGACGATGGGCGTGCCTGTTTGGGGCTATGAGACAAGTGAATTACCTGCTTTTTTTACTAGAGAAAGTGGGTTTCGGCTGGATTGTCGCGTGGATGATGTAAATGAGCTTGCGCAAATGCTTAAAGCTAAATGGGATTTTGGTCTCGATGGGGGCGTGCTCATCGGCAATCCCGTGCCACGCCTTTACTCTCTGAATAAACGTGATATTGATGCCGTCATCCAAGATGCGTTGGTTGAAGCCCAAAAACAAGGGCGCAAAGGTAAGGCGATCACTCCGTTTTTACTCTCCAAAATTAATGAATTGACTAATGGGAAAAGCCTGGATACTAATATTCAATTGGTGCTTAATAATGCTCGGCTTGCGGCTAAATTGGCTTTGAGTTTGTCTCGTTAGCCTTCGGCGTTCAATTTGCCTTCGGCGTTCAACTTGCCTTCGGCGTTCAATTGCCTTCGGCGTTCAATTGCCTTTGGCGTTCATTTGCCTTTGGCGTTCATTTGCC
>CAMZKG010000001.1 GCA_947311105.1 uncultured Saprospiraceae bacterium | reverse complement strand
CTTTATTGGTCGATGAATTGATTTTAGAGATTACCCGTAACAATAACACTACAACCATTATCAATACACATGACATGAACTCTGTTATGGGCATCGGGGAAAACATCGCCCTGTTGCACCAAGGGAGAGTCGCTTGGCAAGGGGATAAAGATCACATTATTGACTCCGATAATGAGCTTCTTCAGTCATTTATCTTTGCTTCTCCTTTCCTTAGAGAGCTGAAGGAAAAGGCTTATGGGCACTAGCCACTTTCTTAAGTAGTTTAAGTTTGGTATTTAGGAAAGGCTGTATTTGTTGGCATTATCAGTTTTTAGAAGAAGTTGGCTTAAGAAAGTTTGTTTGTGCCAGTCATTTCCGGTTTATTTTTTGTACAAAATAGCCAAGGTTTTGTAAACCCTTGAGCTTTAACCCTTTATCTTTTACCAGCACGCATAAAGCCAATCTATCTCAATACCGTTAAGCTTAAGTACCGAAACTTAAATTAGGTAGTGCATCATCCCCAATTTAGCTACTCATTACTAGAACGATAGAGCCTATTTGCACAGAATTAACATTAAATAGCTTGGATTTTGGGGTGATTATCCTTATCTTTGGGTATAAACCTACATAATTATTATCATGTTATTGCCAAAACCCCACAACTTGGCACTGATGGTTGGGTTGTCCTTTTTGGGTCTTCGTAGCTCTGGACAGGATTATTTTCCTGACTCATCACGTGTGAAAGTATCGATTACATCGCTTAATGAAAATTATTTAGAATTTTCTCCAGTTTACTATGATAGCGGTCTGCTGTTTGTTACTTCACAAAAAAAGAACAAAAAGAACAGGCGATATTTTGATATTGCTTATGCCCCCATTTTAGAGGACGGTCTGCTTGGCCCTGCCACTTTATATCAAAAACTAAATACGAAGTACCACGAAGGGCCTTTGTGTCTGAAAAACAATCTGGAAAGTGTTTTTATTACTCGAAGCATTCTTGAGCACGGAAAACCTGTCGTAGATTCTTTAGGGATTAATCGCTTAGGTATTTATGAAGTTAGCCTTGCGGAAAAAGAACCTATAAACATCGCACTTCCTTTTAATAAAACTGATTTTTCTTGCGCCCATCCAACGTTGTCTGCTGATGAACAAAAATTATACTTTGCTTCCGATCGACCAGGGGGATTTGGTGGGTTTGATATTTGGTATAGTGAAAAAACAGGAGATACATGGGGCGAGCCAATTAACTTGGGTGAAGATATTAATTCTGAATACAACGAGCTATTTCCGGTAATTCATGAAGATAGGTTATTCTTTGCTTCTAATCGCCTATTCAATGGAGCCAGAATGGGGTTAGATATTTATGAATATCAATTGAACCGTAGTCAATCTAAACGACTTCCTTCGCCGATTAATTCTGATCAAGATGATTTTGGGTTAATTCTAGCGGAATCTGGGAAATCGGGCTATTTTTCTTCCAGTCGTGCTGGCAGTGATGACATTTATAAATATGATATTACACCGCCTTTGCAGGCAAAAAAAATTACTTTTTCTTTAACGGTCGCAGAAAATAATACGGCGCTTGCCGAGCACGTTCTTCAGACTCCAGTTTTCGATGCCAACATACTATTACAATCCACAAATGAACAACTAAGTGGACAATCCAACGCAAATGGTTTGGTTGCTTTCAAGATTTTACCCAATACGAAGTACGCAGTGATTTTCTCGAAAGAACAATATGTGTCAGACACTTTTGCCGTAAGGGATACCATTGATTTTATGAAAACTATTTTTGTAAAATCAAAAATAAAACCTTGTGTCACCTACACAGGAAAAGTGATTTCCGCAGACGGAAACGGTCTGGAAAGTGTTTCTTTGTCCATTATGAACGATGCTAAAAGTATAGCTATGACAACCTTCTCTGATAAGGATGGAGAATACCAATTTTGCCTTCCAAAAAATGATAATATCCTTAAAATTAAAGCAACCAAAGAAGGCTACACTTCTGTTTTGACGCAAGTCACTTCTACGAAAATACCGCCTTTTTCTATGCTTTCAATGGAAGGTAGTTTGTCGGCACCATCCTTTGTTTTAGAAAATATTTATTATGATTTTAATGACTCAAAAATTCAGGAGAGTTCGGCTGATGAATTGCGACGGCTTGCGCAAATATTAAAAGAGCACCCAAATATTAGCATTTTATTAGTTGCCTATACCGATAGTAGAGGCACCAAAAGGTATAATGAAAGATTGGCGAGACATCGAGCGCGAGCAGCCAAAGCGTTTTTGGTCAAACTGGGCATCGACGGTAACAGAATCAAACCTGTAGGTCGTGGAGAAGTCAATATCCGTAATAGATGCAAAAATGGCGTCAAATGCTCCGAAGAAGAACATCGTTTTAATAGACGTACAGAAGTTGTCTTTCGAAATCAACCTGATGAACTTCAATTGATACGTAAAGTGGGGGTGATTGAATGATAAATTTAACAAGACCGCCTAGTTAAAATCTATTTTTTTGGACAAAAAAGAGAAATAAAATCTATAAACACGGGTGGTTTTTTATTCAAGTTTCGGTGCTTTGAAATGCCGTGGTTATTGATATTATCAGCTTTTATAAACAATGGTTCGGTCATTTTTTTTCAAAAAAGTAGCCAAAATCCCTACAAACATTGGCTTTTTTCTATTTAGTGCAAGTTATATGAACGACCGATCTCAAAGGGGCGGGTGCGGTAGCGGCGAAGGGAGAGAACGGCGGTAGCCGCTACAACAGAGCTTCTAAATATCATACAGCTTCAATTTTTGCCTTAATCAAGGAAGAAGTTGGAGGCGT